>JAYSSW010000608.1:0-3700 GCA_043720335.1 Planctomycetia bacterium | reverse complement strand
TGAGATCGGCATGACTCGCCTCCAATAGGGCGAAGGAGTTGTCGGGCGATGTGGACCATAATAGCATTATAGAGCAGATTTCAAGCCGGCGTAATACTTGACCCCGGAAGCTGTTCTAGAAATTGGCTGTCGTGGAGTTCTGGAATCTTGAATTTCACGCCCAACAGAATCTGGTTAAGCTCGCAGATTTCTGATCGCTGAACCGGATTTTTCTTCTTATGCCTATATGACAGCCCTTCCTGGACCACTGCCACAATAAAATCGCAAAACCTGTCGCGATGCAATTCAAGTGTATTTGTAAGAAGCTGCCGGATTGCTGGTCGCTTGTTGCCACCTTTCCAATACTGTTCTAGGCAAAAGCGAGCTGCAACGTCCGGCCAGGTCACACTTGAGTAAGTTCCAGGCAGGAAATCGCACAATAGCTCCGCTAATTTGGACACAGCCTGGGCTTCGGGCATCGTCAATTTCGGCATTGTGGCGACCTTAATAGTGAAGTTGGATCCTACTCGCACCTCTATGCCACCATTGTACTCGAAAATACCAAATCGAATTTGCTCTATAGAGCAATCACGCCCCCGTGAAGAGCGAGTGCATCGGCGTGCCGGTCGTGAGCTTCATCGGGCGGCCGACGGAGTCGCGGATCTCGGCGTCGGCGTCGACGCCGAGGGCTTCGTAGACGGTGGCGCCGACGTCGTAGGGGGTGAATGGCGTGGTGGCGGGGTACGAGCCGACGCGGTCGGTGCGGCCGATGAGCTGGCCGCCGCGCACGCCGGCGCCGGCGAACAGGCCGGAGTAGGCCTGCGCCCAGTGGTCGCGGCCGGGGTCGTTCGAGCCGGGCAGGTTCGAGATGCGCGGCGTGCGGCCGAACTCGCCCATCACAACAATCAAGGTCTCGTCGAACAGCCCCTGCGCTTGCAGGTCGTCCACCAGCGCGGCCAGGCCCTGGTCGAGCCAGGGCAGCAGGCGGTTCTTCAGCCGGCCCCAGTTGTCGCTGTGGGTGTCCCAGGTCTGGACGATGCCCATGTTCGCCTGGATGACCGGCACGCCGGCTTGCACCAGACGGCGCGACAGGAGCAGCGACTGGCCGAACAGGTTGCGGCCGTAGCGGTCGCGGACCTGGGCCGGCTCGCGGTTCATCTGGAACGCGGTGGCGACCCGGCCCGAGGCCAGCACCTCCAGCGCAAGCTGCTGGTGGCGGCGGAAGCCTTCGCCCGGCCCGGTCGTCGAACCGACATGGTCGAGCAGCCGGGCGCGCTCCGACACGCGGGCCATGTCGGCGTCGGCGGGCAGGCTGAGCGAGTCCATGCGGAAGTTCGGCGAGTTCGGGTCCTGCGTCACCAGCATCGGGTCGTGGCCGGCGCCAAGGAAGCCCGCGTGCTGGCCGGGCCAGGTGAGCGAGCCTTCGATCAGCGCGTGTGGCAGCGTCACGCCCGACGGGATGCCGTCGTGGCGCGGATGGACGAAGTTCAATCCGGCGGCGTAGCTGGGCCAGTCGCGGCGCGACAGCACGTTGTCAAGGTCGCTGCCGCGCTGGTTCGGCATCGGCGCCCCGGTCAGCAGCCGATGCGTCGCGGGAAGATGGCCGTTCTCACGGTGCGAGAAGGAACGGACCAGCGCCCAGTGCTGCATCCGCTGCGCGAGGCGAGGCAGGTGCTCGCAGACCTGGATGCCGGGGATCGAGGTCGAGACGGGGCTGAACTCGCCGCGAATCTCAGCGGGAGCGTCGGGCTTCATGTCGAAGGTGTCGTGGTGGGCCGCCCCGCCGGACAGCAGCACCATGATGACCGACTTCGCGCGGCCCTGGCGTGGCGCCGTCGGCGACGACGCGGCCCGCCCGGCCAGCACCTGCGACAGGCCGACGCCCAGCAGGCTGCTGCCGCCGACTTGCAGGAAATGTCGGCGATTCAGGGGAGCGTTCATCATGGGAAAAGCCCTTGCAGGCGGGTGGCGGGATGGTTTGGCGGGATAGGGGAGTATAGCCCATAGCGGATTGGATGGACAGTTGAAAACTGGGAAGGCGCGAAGCTCAACCGCGCCAAGCCCCACCATGAGCAACGCGATTGGTGGGGGTCATTGGATTGCAGATTGCAGAGTTGGGATTGCAGATTGTAATCCCCCAAGCCCCACCATGAGCAACGCGATTGGTGGGGGTCGAACCTTGCGACCTCTCGCCCCCAGGAATCGCTGCGCTCATCCTGGGGCTTGACTCAAATCATTCTTTCGGCAGGATCATGATCTCGACTTTGCGGAACTCGATGGGGTGGCTCTCGGCTTGAAGAGCGATGTGGCCTTCGCTGATGAGTTTCACGCCGTCCTTCATGAGCTTCTTGGCGTCGGCGTCCTTCTCGTCGTACTGGGGCTGCTCGTACTCCATGACGAGCTTGCCGTTGACGAAGTGGCGGATCTTGCCGGAGCCGTGGACCTCGGCTTCGACGGTGACCCACTGGTCGCCGTGGAAGGTGTCGGACTTGGAATCGACGCAGTGCTGGGTGATGAGCTTGCCGTTCATGACGACGTGGGTGCCTGGCGAGCACATGTTGGCGGTGGAGCGCTTGTTCTTGCCGTCGCCGCCGAGGTATTGGAGTTCGACGGAGACGGGGAACTCCTGGGCCTTGCGCATGGATTCGGGCGACTGGGCGTGCAGCATGGCGCCACTGTTGCGGAGGGCCCAGCCCGGGCCGCCGGGGCACTGCTTGCCGACGAAGCGGTACTCGACGCGCAGGCGGTAGTGGGAGTATTTCTCCTTCGTGTAGAGGTGGCCGAACTGGCCGTCGAAGGATTTCCATTTGTCGTAGTTGACCTTGAGAACGCCGTCCTCGACGCGGAAGGTGTCGTTGAAGTTGACGCCGACGTCGTGCTTGGTGAGCTTGACGGTCCAGCCGGTCAAATCCTTGCCGTTGAAGAGGGAGATCCAATTCTCCTTGTCTTTGTCCTGCGCCGGCGCGGGGGCCGAGACGAAGGCGAGAAGCACCGCCACCAGGGCGCCGAGCCGCGCGAACGAAAACCGCATCGCTGCCATGATCCGAGTCCTTTGCGTTGGGAGAGCCGACGAACCAGCGGCTATTGTTGCGCGGAACATCGCGCAAGGCAAGCAGGAACTAAATTGCAGAGTCGAGGAAAAGGCAGAGAGGGAGGGTGCCCCCAAGCCCCAGGATGAGCGAAGCGATTCCTGGGGGTTTGACCCCCACCAATCGCTTCGCTCATGGTGGGGCTTGGAGGCTCTCACTCCTCGTCGCGGTGGACGGTGTTCGGCGAGAACGCGGGCAGGCACACGGCGAGGTACTCGGCGCCCTCGTCGCCCGGCGTGCTGTACTGCACCCATTCGCCGGCGTGCGCGATGACGGCCTGGCCGGCCTGCACGTCCATTTCGCCGCCACGATAAGCGACGCGCAGCGTGCCTTTCAGCACGACGGTGAACTCGTCGAAGTCGGGAGCTTGACCTGGCTCGACCCAGCCGCCGGGGCTGCGCATCCGGGCCACGCTCAGGGACTCGTGGCGCGAGTTCACCCGCCCGATGAACTCCTCGATGAGCTTCGGCTTGTTGCCCGCCGCTTCGATCCGCGTCGGCATCCCGATCAAGGTCGGCATGGTCTTCTCCTTTTCGAAAAGTGCAAAGGAACCCTGAAAAAGCCCGGCGAACGGCCTGCGTAAGCGGGCTGGTTGAACATGCAACGATTGAAACTTTCACCAGCCAGCTTAC
>JAYSSW010000607.1:0-16743 GCA_043720335.1 Planctomycetia bacterium | reverse complement strand
CACGGCCAACGACACGTGGAACATCAGGAAGCGCGGAGCGACGACGCCCTGCAGGGCGTTGCCCCACAGGTCCAGGTAGTTGACGTAGGTCAGCACTTCGGTGATCATGGGGCCGAAATCCTCGCGCTTGATGAGGTACGCGATCAGGTGGGCCGTCATGCCGAGGAACGTGAACATCGCCGCGACGATCTGGTTGGCGGTCAGGCTGGAGCAGAAGACCCCCATCGCGATCCAGCCCGCCGTCGTCGCCAGGAGTGCGATCCCGAAGCTGAGCGCGGGGCGGTAGTCGAACTCGTTGCCCCCCAGGTAGCGCAGGGCGACCAGGAAGATGAACGTCGGCGCCCAGGTCAGCAGCATGAAGAACCACGCGGCCACGAACTTCGCCAGCACGACGGTCCATTCCGACACCGGAGCGCACAGCAGCACGTCGAGCGTGCCGCTCCGCTTCTCCTCGCTGAACAGCCTCATCGTCAGGGCCGGCACGGCGATCATCTGCACGATGACCGGGATCAGCGAGAAGATGTACTGGCCGATGATCGGCTCCGGCATCCCGCCCTGGCGGCTGAAATGCACGAGGTCGGCGGTGAACGTGTAGAACATGAACACCGACAGCACCACCATGCCGCCCAGCACCAGGTACGCGATCGGCGAGTAGAAGAACGACGACATCTCGCGGCGGGTCAGCACGACCAGCTGCATGTCAGAGCAGACACCCAGCGAAACGATGCCGCACAGCAGCGACATGCCCATCAGGATCAGCCCCGACGGGATCAGGAAGTTGCTTTCCGGCATCCAGGCGCGGATCACCGCAGCAGCGAAGCCGAACACGGCGATCGCGCCGAGCACCATGCCCGCCTGGTAGCCCTTGTCGCTGAGCACGTCCTGGAGGCCGATATAGGCACCGACGAAGAGCAGCCCCAACAGCATGGTGAAGATGCCGCCGACCGGCAGGTAGTCGCGCCAGAACAGGCCCGCGAATGTCGCGGTCACAAGGCTGGCGAAGCCGAGGAAGCCGATAAGCACCCGCAGCTGCTTGCTGCGGTTCGAGCGTTCCGGCTCGTTGCGAACGACGCCGATCAGCACGACGAGGCCGACCAGGGCCGCCGGCGCGCCGCCGAGGGCGTAGTAGGCCGCGAGGCGGTCGATGCTGGGGAGCGGCGACGAAGGCATGTGTCCCGCCAGCAGCGCGACGCCGAAGCCGAACCCGCCGACGGAAAGACACATGCCGAGCAGTGCGTAGAGGAAACGGAACTGGGCATCGCGTTCCAGCATGACGTGGAGCAGCAGCAGGCTGACGCCGATGCTCCCGAAAATGACAGCCGGGGCGGGGCCGATCGGCGATTCGCGACCGAAGGCGGAGGCGAATCTCGACAGGCCGATGAGGACGGTGAAGAAGACGCCGGCGGCACCGGCGATGCGCGCCAGGGTCGGGGTGTCGTCGCGGAGGATGGACGGGGCGCGCTCCGGCATCGACTCCCAGGTCGTCAACTGGGTATCATCCCGCTTCGGCTTGATCTGCCGTGATGATGACATGGTTTCCTCGCGTGCTGCCGTCGACAGGTGGGACGTATCAGTGGGGGAGCTTGGCGGTGATCGCTTCTTCCTTGCCCGGCTCGACCGGGTCGGCCAGCCCCCTGCCCGACAGCGGATCCTGGGTGCGCAGCACCTCGAAGAACGCGTCCTGCAGGCTGCGGCGCTTGCGCTCCAGGCGGCGGACCGGCCAGCCGTGCTTGACGAGGGTCTGGTTCACGCTCTCGCGCAGGTCGGCGTCCTCGGTGGTGCCGATCTCGAAGCGGGACACGCCCTCCTCGACTGGCTTCACCTCGATGAACTTCACGCCGCCGATGCCGCCGATGGCGGCCCGGATCGCGTCGGCGGGGCCGCGCGCTTCGACGACGATCTTCGTCTCCGACTCGACCTCCTCCAGAGTCTGATTGAGGCCGACGCGCCCGTTGGCGATGATGATCGCCCGGTCGCAGATCGCTTCGACTTCGGTGAGGATGTGCGTGGAGAGCAGCACGGTATGATCGACGCCCAGCTCCTTGATGAGCCTCAGCGTCTCGCGGATCTGCTGGGGGTCGAGGCCGGAGGTCGGCTCGTCGAGGATGAGGATCGGCGGGTTGTGGACCATGGCGTCGGCCAGCCCGACGCGCTGGCGGTAGCCCTTCGACAAGGTGCCGACCATCCGGCGGCGGGCTTCCTTCAGCCGGCAGCGCTCCAGGCAGTAGTCGACGCGGGCGGCGCGGTCCCGGCGCGGCACGCCCTTGATCTTCGCGCGGTAGACGAGGTACTCCTCGACGCGCATCTCCGGGTAGAGCGGCACGCTCTCCGGCAGGAAGCCGATGTTGCGGCGCACGTCCATCGACTCGTCCATCACGTCGAAGCCGGCGACGCGGGCGCTGCCGCTGGTCGCGGGCAGGCTCGTGGTGAGAATGCGCATCGTCGTCGTCTTGCCGGCGCCGTTGAGGCCGAGGAAGCCGACGACCTCGCTCTTGCCGACCGAGAAGGTGACGTTGGCGATCGCCTGCACGGGGCCGAAGAACTTGGTCAGCTTGTCTACTTGGATCATGGGGGGTCCAAAGTCAGCAAGGCCAGTGGGGCGGGCGCTTCCGCGCGTTTGCTTGGGATTTTACGTTCGGACGAGCCTGCGGGTTCGCGCTCGCCGCCAACGTACAAGAGTAATTGGTCTATGGCGAAGCGGACCCAGGTTCAAGATGGACGCTTCGTTTCGGCGCGTGGGGGTTCGACGAATCGGCTTGATTCGCGAATTTGCTTGCCTTCGACGACGGCGCCGATCATCCTAGCGTCGTCGCCAACAAACTCTCTGGCTCGATTGGATATGGAGGAGGCTGCGATGCGTCGTGCTTACTGGGTGATTGTGATTGCTGCGGTGCTGGGCCTGGGATGGTCCGGCATCCGCGCGGGGGAGAAGACCGCAGCGGGCAAGGACAACACGCCGCCTGAAGGCTTCAAGGCCCTCTTCAACGGCAAGGATCTCGACGGCTGGCAGGGCGTGGTCGAGATCAACCGCCGCGCCAAGATGTCCCCGGAGGAGTACGCCGCTGCGGTGAAGAAGGCGAACGAGAAGATCCTGCCGCACTGGACCGTCAAGGACGGCGTCCTCAACTACGACGGCAAAGGAAACAGCCTGCAGACCGTCAAGGACTACGCCAACTTCGAGCTGCTCGTCGACTGGAAGATCGAGCCGCACGGCGACAGCGGCATCTACCTGCGCGGCAACCCGCAGGTCCAGATCTGGGACCTCAACGGCAAGAACAACCCCAAGAAGATCGGCTCCGGCGGCTTCTACAACAACCAGAAGAACCCCAGCAATCCTCTTGTGAACGCCGACAACAAGCCGGGCGAGTGGAACACCTTCCACATCGTCATGAAGGGGGACAAGGCGACCATCAAGCTCAACGGCAAGCTCGTCGTCGACAACACGGTCCTCGAGAACTTCTGGGACCGCAAGCAGCCGCTGCCTTCGACCGGCCCCATCGAGCTCCAGCACCACGGCGACCATCTGTGGTTCAAGAACATCTATGTGAAAGAACTCGAATAACGGAAGTGCTCACGGATTCCTGAGCCCGAAGCGCGAGCGAGGCCGCAACGCGCGACGATGCAAGGCGCGTCATCTCCCGTTCGACGATGCGCAGCGAGTCGCCGCTCAACAATAATGCCGGAATGCGCCAAGGCGCCCGCGACCGGCGGCTCTCGCTGCGCGAGTCGCCGGGCCAGCGTCTTTGCATCGTCGCGCGGGGCGGCCTCGCTCGCGCTTCGGGCTCAGGCGAATAGCAAAGGCCCACGAAGACGATCGTCTTCGCGGGCCGGTTTGCTTTCACGCGTCGCCGCGCAGCTTCTTGCGGGCGCGCGACAGGATGGCGCCGATGCTGTTGACGGGGATGCTCAGCTCGGTGCTGATCTCCTCGTAGCTTCGCCCTTCGATGTAGAAGAGCCTCACCACCGCCCGTTCACGGCTCGGCAGCTTCTTGAGCAGCTTGCCGACTTCTTCCAGCGTTTCCAGGCCCGGCTTACGCGGCGTGTCGGCCACCTCCTCGACGCCGTCCTCCGACGGCTTCGCGGTGTGGGGTTGCGTCAATCGTCGCGCCATTTCATGCACGCAGGTGCGGCGCGAGATCACCGTCAGGTACGACGCCAGGCTGCTCTTGCCCCGGAACTGCTTCAGCGACGCGTAGTCGTTGTCGACGATCTGCAGCAGGATCTGGGCCGCGATGTCCTCGGTGTCCTCCGGCTTCAGCGGATAGCTGCGCAGGTGCGCGGTGTGCTGCACGACGTGGTAGACCAGCCCCAGGAAGCGGTCGACGAAATCGTTCCACGCGCCCGGTTCATGGTGCAGGCAGCGTTTGATCAGTTCACGGTCCCGGGCAATCAGTCCCACGTCCGCGCCCCCTTTTGTCAGCCAATGAGTGCCTTCGGCATTTTACCGGAGTCTTTTCCACGCCGGTAGTGCGCCTGGTGAAAATTCACACGCTTCCCCACCGGAACCCGCCTCCCGTTCGGCATCTCCACGCCAGATTAACGGCTTTCGCTCCCTTGGGGCGGCGTTGCACGGTTGCTATCATGTCCACAATCGTTGCCATCGGCTCAATCCCACTCCCTCGCAACTCACTGGAGACCGCAGACCATCATGAGCGCCACACCTTCCGATCCCTGGTTCCAGTCCCTCTTCGCGGATCGCATCGGCGGGGCCAACTACGGCAAAGGCAACGACATCTACAAGTTCGAGAAGATCAAACGCGCCAAGCGCGCTGTCATGACCGCACACCCCGAACGCGCCGTCCTCGACTTCGGCATCGGCGAGAACGACGACATGGCCGACCCCCTCGTCCGCGAGGTCGCCAAGCAGGAGATCGACAAGCTCGAGAACCGAGGCTACGCCGACAACGGCATCGCCGCGTTCAAGGAGTCCGCCGCCGGCTTCATGAAGAAGGTCTTCGGCGTGACGCTCGACCCGGTCACCGAGGTCAACCACGCCATCGGCTCGAAGCCCGCCCTCGCGATGATCCCGGCCGCGTTCATCAACCCAGGCGACGTCACCCTCATGACCGTGCCTGGCTACCCGGTCGCGGGGACGCACACGAAGTACTACGGCGGCAAGGTCCACGAGCTGCCTTTGCTCGCGCAGAACGGCTTCTACCCCGATCTCGACGGCATCCCCGACGACGTGAAGCAGAAGGCGAAGCTGCTCGTCATCAACTACCCGAACAGCCCCACTGGGCAGATCGCCACGCGCGACTTCTACAAGAAGGTCATCGAGTTCGCCCACAAGCACAAGATCATCGTCGTGCAGGACGCCGCCCACATCCTGCTGACGTTCGACGGCCCGCCGCTCAGCTTCCTGCAGGTCGATGGCGCCAAGGAGGTCGGCGTCGAGATCCATTCGATGTCGAAGGGTTTCAACATGATCGGCTGGCGCATGGCGTTCGTCGCCGGCCACGCCAAAATCGTGCAGGCGTTCGCCGACGTGAAGGACAACAGCGACTCCGGCCAATTCATGGCGATCCAGCAGGCGGCGAAGGCGGCGCTCGACCACGCCGAGATCGGCGACCGCATCCGCGAGAAGTATCGCCGGCGCCTGAAGAAACTCGTCGACGCGCTGAACCAGGTCGGCTTCCAGGCGAAGATGCCGGGCGGCACCTACTTCCTCTACGCCAAGGCGCCGACCGGCTGCGGCGAGCGATCCTTCGCGAACGCCGAGGAAGCGTCGCAGTTCCTCATCCACGAGCAGTCGGTCATCTGCGTGCCGTGGGACAACGCCGGCCCCTTCCTCCGCTTCTCCGTCACCTATCTCGCCAAGGACGAGCACGAGGAGGACGCCTTGATGCAGGAAACGGTCCAGCGGCTCGGCCGATTGGCATTGCGTTTCTGAAAGATCGGGACTATTCACAGGATGGAATCGGTTTGGTCGTCTGCGCGAAGGCGTGACGAGGAGATCCGCGCCTTCGCGTCCATGAACCATCCCAAGCATCGGCCCGCCGCGTGCGATCTCTGCGCGAGCGGGCCACGTGCAGCCCAGGATGCCGAAGCTCTCGTTCCATGTCCCGGTCTTCGACGCGGAGCGGCCCGACGGCGCGCCGCCCGGCAGCCGCACGCACGTGCTGCTGGCGCTGGTCCTGCTGCCGCTCGCGCTCGTGCTGATCCTGCCGTTCGTCGTGCTCGTCGTCTGCTGGCTGTACGGCTCCGCGATCGTGCATGGCGTGTGGTCGCTGCTCTTCTTCTGGCGCACCTCCGAAAGCGAAGTTCTTCCTTCGCTGGCGAAGCCCCATTTCCTCGACCTCCCCTCCCCTTCCCTCGCTCCGCCGACCGAACACGAAGCACGCGACGCTTGACATCGTCGGTGCGGCCGCCTACGGATGATTTGCGATGCAAGCGAATCTCTTTCAGGGCGGAATCATGCGCATTTTCGTGACGGGCGGGACAGGTCTGGTCGGCAGTCGGCTCATCGAAACGCTGCTCAAGCGGGGCGACGCCGTCACGATGCTCACGCGCCGCCCCGAAGTCGCCAAGCAGAAATGGGGCGAGCGCTGCACCATCGTCGCCGGTGATCCCGCCCAGGCAGGCCCTTGGATGGACGCGGTCAAGGACTGCGACGCCGTGGTCCATCTCGCTGGCGAAGGAATCTTCAACCGCCGCTGGAGCGACGACTTCAAGAAGCAGATGCGCGACAGCCGTATCCTGGGCACGCAGAACGTGGTGAAAGCGCTCGCCGACCATCCCACGCGCGGCGACGGCACGCCGAAGACTCTGGTGAACGCCTCCGCCATCGGCTACTACGGCCCGCACGGCGACGATGAGCTGACCGAAGCGTCGGCTCCCGGAGACGACTACCTCGCCAAGCTCTGCGTCGACTGGGAGAAGGCGGCCAACGAAGCGGCGAAGTCCGGCGTCCGCGTCGCCATCGTCCGCATCGGCGTCGTCCTCGACCCTGCGGGTGGCGCTCTTCAGAAACTCCTGCCGCCGTTCAAGATGTTCGTCGGCGGCCCCATCGGCTCAGGCAGCCATTTCATGAGCTGGATCCACGCCGACGACCTGGTCGGCCTGATCGTCTTCGCCCTCGACCATTCCAACGTGCAAGGCCCCCTCAACGCGACCGCACCGCACCCCGTCACCAACAAGCAGTTCGGCCACGCGCTCGGCAAGGTGCTGGGCCGACCCAGCTTCATGCCCACCCCCGCGTTCATGCTTCGCCTGATGCTGGGCGAGGTCGCCAACGTCGTCACCAAGGGCCAAAACGTGCTGCCCCGCAAAGCCCTCGAAGCGGGCTACGTCTTCAAACACGCCGACCTCGAAGGCGCGTTGCGTCAGTTGCTGGCAAAATGATCCACGAAGCAAAAATTGATCCACGAAGAACACGAAGGGGCACGAAGGGGCACGAAGAAAAGGCAGAAAATCAGGAAAGATGGAGAAAGAGCAGAATGCATCAAGCCCCTTCCCCTCTTCTCGTCTCTCCATCTCCGTGCCTCCTTCTCTCCCCCTTTTCGCCTTGTCTTTTTTCGTGACCCTTCGTGTTCTTCGTGGATAAATCGCTCTTTTGATTGACTCCTGGTGGATTTGCTTCACAATCGGGCCATCTCAACTCCTTGGAGATGGCCCGATGCGATTGCTCGTTCTGCTGCTGTTGTGTTTCGTCGTGTCGCCACTGCACGCCCAGACGGAGAAGGACCGCCGCAACGAACTGCACAAGTATCTGCTCGGCGAGACGACGAAACACTTCGACGCGCGGCGTGCAGAGATCGCCAAGCTGAAAACGCCCGACGACATCCGCAAGCGCCAGGCCGAGCTGAAAGCGAAGTTCATCACGGCGCTGGGCGGCTTCCCCGACAAGACGCCACTCAACGCGAAGGTGGTCGGCACGCTGCAAGCCGACGGCTTCCGCGTTGAAAAGGTGATCTACGAGAGCCGGCCCGACCACCACGTCACGGCGAACTTCTACCTCCCCGCAGGCAAAGGCCCCTTCCCCGGCGTCCTCGTCCCGTGCGGCCACAGCGACAACGGCAAGGCGGCCGACGCCTACCAGCGCGCCTGCATCCTCATGGCCAGGAACGGCCTCGCCGTCCTCTGCTACGACCCCATCGGCCAGGGCGAACGCTTCCAATTACTCTCCGACAAGCTGAAACCGAGTATCGCTGGCCTGACCAGCGAGCACACGATGGTCGGCGTCGGCGCACTCCTGGTTGGCCAATCCACCGCCAGCTACCGCGTCTGGGACGGCATCCGCAGCCTCGACTATCTCGCCTCGCGCCCCGAGATCGACGCCAAGAAGCTCGGCTGCACCGGCAACTCCGGCGGCGGCACCCTCACCGCCTACCTCATGGCTCTCGACGACCGCATCTTCTGCGCGGTCCCGTCGTGCTACATCACCTCGCTCGAACGCCTCTTCGCCACCATCGGCCCACAGGACGCCGAGCAGAACATCCCCGGCCAGGTCGCGTTCGGCATGGAGCACTCCGACTTCGTGACGATGCGCGCGCCCCGCCCCACGCTGATCGCGACCGCCACGCAGGACTTCTTCGATATCGCCGGCTCGTGGACCAGCTTCCGCGAAGCGAGCCTCGTCTACAGCAAGCTCGGCCACGGCGAACGCGTCGCCCTCTTCGAGTACGACGACAAGCACGGCTTCTCGAAGCCGCGCCGCGAGGCAGCCACGCGCTGGCTGCGTCGCTGGCTGCTCGGCATCGACGACGCGGTGGTCGAAGCGGAAACAAAAGTCTTCAGCGACGCCGATCTGCGCTGCACGCGCACCGGCCAGGTACTGGAGGATTTCCGAGGCAAGTCGGCATTCCACCTGAACCGCGACTACGCCGCGTCATTCGCCGACACCCGCGCGAAGTTCGCGACTCTGCCGGCCGCACAGCGTGAGCAGGAGATTCGCAGGCTATTGGCGCTGCCGGAGAATCGAAGCCTCTTCGGACGCTCAAAAGTCGAAGACCTCGGCGACATCACGCGGGAACTGTTGCACACGGAGTCGCGATTAAAACTGCCGCTGATGACGAATCAGAAAAGTCGACGCGAATCGGAGTACACGATCTATCTGACCGACCGCGACTTGCTTGACGAGGCGAGGCCTGGCGAAGCGCTCGCGGAACTGGTCAAAGCAGGCGGGAACTTCCATGCCTTGAGCGTGCGCGGCTTCGGCGAGGTCGCAGCAGTGCCGTACAGCGCCAAGCCCGGCTACTTCGGCGGCGACTTCAAGAACTTCTTCCTGTCTCTGCACCTGAATCGACCGCTGCTCGGCCAGCGCGTGTCCGATGTTCTCGCCCTTGGCATCGACACGAGAGCCGATATTCACGTGGTCGGCGTCGGCACGGCCGGCCCGGTCGCGCTGCATTTTGCCGCCCTCGAACCGCGCGTGAAGTCTTTGACACTGATCGAATCAGTCGTGTCGTGGCGCAACGTCGTCGAGACGCCGATCAGCCTGAACCAGTTGACCAACGTCGTCCCCGGCGTGCTGCGCGTCTACGACCTGCCCGACCTGGCAGCAACGATTGCGCCGCAAGCGTTGACGATCCGCGAGCCGGTCAACGCGGCGCTGCAGCCGCTCTCGCAGAAAGAGCTGGATGAGGCCTACGCGGGCTGTCGGCAGCACTTCGAGAAGGCCGGCGCGGCGGCGAAATTGGAACTACGAGCGAAGCGTTGAATGTGGTACAATGAAGGTGGAATGGAAGACGTTTTCAGAGGGTTCCGTCGATGCGTCGCCCCCTTGTTTCCCTGCTCGTTCTCGGCGTGGTTCTGGCATCCGCAGGCTTCGTGCAGGCTCAGGACAAAACCCTGCCGAGCGTCTTCGACAAGAAGCTGCCGGAAAGCCTGGACGACCTGCGCGCGATCGAGGCGCACGTCAAGAAACTGGTCGAGAAAGTGACGCCTTGCACCGTCGGCCTGCGCATCGGCGGCGCCCAGGGGAGCGGCGTCATCATCAACAAGGAAGGCTACATCCTCACCGCCGGCCACGTCTCCGGCAAGCCCGACCAGCCGTGCGAAATCATCCTGCACGACGGCAGGAAATTGAAGGGCATCACGCTCGGCGCCAACAACGGGATCGACAGCGGCATGGTGAAGATCACCGACAAGGCCGAGTTCGTCCACGCCGAGATGGCGCAGTCCACGGGCCTCAAGCCGGGCCATTGGTGCCTGTCGCTCGGCCATCCGGGCGGCTACCAGATCGGCCGCGTTCCTGTGGTTCGCCTCGGCCGACTGCTCGAAGCGACCAACAAGCTGCTCCGCTCCGACTGCACGCTGGTCGGCGGCGACTCCGGCGGGCCGCTCTTCGACATGCACGGCAGGATCATCGGCATCCACAGCCGGATAGGAGGTTCGATCGCGTCGAACATCCATGTGCCGGTCGACACGTTCCGCGACACCTGGGACCGGCTCGCCTCCGCCGAGGTCTGGGGCAGCCAGTTCCCGTTCTTCAACTTCGGCAAAGCCGCCGACCCGTGGCTTGGCATCAGCGGCAGCCCCGCCGCGAAGGTCTACAAAGTCGCCACCATCGCCGCCGAATCGCCTGCCGCCAAGGCGGGCCTGAAGATCGACGACGTGATCCTGAAGATCGACGACGCGAAGATCGACTCGGTTGCCGACCTCACCCGCTACCTCGGCAAGAAGAAGCCCGGAACCGAACTCGCGCTCCACGTCCAGCGCGGCGACCAGGAAGTCATGCTCACCGTCGTTGTCGGCAAGCGGGCCGACTGATGGCTCGCCCGCCTTGGCGAACGGCCTGCGTAAGCGGGCTGGTTGAACCTCGCAGGGGTTGAAAACTCTACCGGCCAGCTTACGCAGGCCGTTCGCCACCTTTTACGTGAGTCGCATCATGGTTCGCCTGGTTCTCGCCTGCCTCGCCACGCTGTTCGCCTTCGCGCCGCTGCACGCCCAGAGCACGAAGGAGTTCCTGCGCAGCAACCCGAAGTTCCTGGAGAATTTTCGCGAGGTGGTCGGACCGCATGCCGACAGCCTGGTTCGAATCGCCTGCGATGGCAAGGACACCGCGCTGGGCGTCATCGTCGATGCCGACGGCTGGATTCTGACCAAGGCGAACGACCTCAAGGGAAAGGTCACCTGCAAGCTGAAATCAGGCCAGGAGCATGAAGCGAAGATCGTCGGCGTGCATCAACAGCACGACCTGGCGCTGCTCAAGATCGACGTGAAGGGGCTGAAGCCGATCACGTTCACGCCAAGCAATGCGATCAAGGCGGGCAGTTGGATCGCGTCGGTCGGGCTGGCCAACAACCCGATCGCGGTCGGCGTCGTCAGCGTCGCGACGCGCACCCTCACCACGAAGGCGAACCCGTTCGAGCTGGTCGATCCGGCCAAGGCGGCGTTCCTCGGCGTGTCGATGGAGCCGGCCGAGCCGGGCGTGCGCGTGACGCAGGTGCAGCCCGACAGCGCAGCCGCGCAGGCGGGGCTGATGGCCGACGACGTGCTGCTGAAGCTCAACGGCATCGAGATCGAAGGGCCTGATTATTTCATGCAGCAGATGGTCGAACGCCGTCCTGGCGACAAGATCAAGATCCTCATGAAGCGAGGCGGCGCTGAGAAGGAAGTCGAAGCGACACTGCAGACGCGGCCCAAGGGGGGCAACTTCCGCGCCGACTTCCAGAACCGCATGGGGAGCGAATTGAGCAGCCGCCGCAGCGGCTACCCGACGTTCCTCCAGCACGACTCGATCCTCAAGCCGAGCGACTGCGGCGGGCCGCTCGTCGATCTCGACGGCAAGGTGATCGGCGTCAACATCTGCCGGGCCGGCAGAGTTGAGAGTTGGGCGATCCCGACCGAGATCATCCTCGCCGTGCTCCCCGACCTCAAGTCGGGCAAGCTGGCGCCGAAGGAGGAGAAGGCGAGCCAGGCCCCAGCCGAAGAAGCGGTCGATAAGCTTCTCGTCGCGATGCGTGATCGGCTTGAACTGATGCAGGAGGTGGCGAGGGCGAAATGGAAATCAGGCGCTGGCATCGTCGACATTGAAAGGGAAAAGCTGCTGGGATCGCGACTCGTGGAGGAGGGCAAGAAGCTCGGCCTTTCCGAAGCCGAAACATCGATTCTCATGCAGAGCCAGTTCCAGGCCGCCCAGCGGGTGCAGGCGAATTTCCACGAAACATGGAGCACGTTGAAGGTGGACCGCTTTGGCACGGCCGAGGATCTCAAGAAAGCGCTCGCGACGCTGCGGCCCCAGATCGAGCGGCGGAGCGTGGCCGTTCTCGCGGCCTACGCCAAGGCGAAGCCGAGTTTGGGCAGCGTCGACAATCTGCAAGGCCGCATCGCCGCCACCTTCATCGGCGAGAGCATCGATGACGAAGTTCGCGCGATGTTGCTCAAGGGCCTGCGGGCCGCGATCGAAAAGAACTGACCGAATCGACGGGGGATTTCGTATGCAATCGATGAAATGTGCGGGGCCGAAGGTGTCGCGGCGCGAGCTGCTGCAGATCGGCGGCAGCTCGCTGCTCGGGCTGTCGCTGCCCAGCCTGCTGCGCGCGCAGGAACGGCAGCGGCAGGCGGGCGTCGAAGCCCGCGCGGACGCCGCCATCATCCTTTTCCTCAACGGCGGGCCGAGCCATCTCGACATGTGGGACATGAAGCCGAACGCCCCCGCCGAGATTCGCGGCGAGTTCTCGCCCATCGCGACTTCGGTCCCCGGCATCCAGCTCTCGGAGCATCTGCCGCGTTTGGCCCGGCACATGCACCGCTGCACGCTCGTCCGCTCGGTGCATCACAGCGTCAACAACGCTCACGCGGCCGCCGTCTACACCGGACTCACCGGGCACGACCGCGGTGAGATCGGCGGCGGCGCCCGGCCCACCGACCATCCCGCCATCGGCGCCGTCGCGGGCCTGGTGCGGCCCGTCCCCAGCGGCGTGCTGCCCTACGTCGCGCTGCCGTACATCACGAAGGAAGGGGCGGGCGGCCCGCCGCAGCCCGGCTTCTTCGGCGGCTGGCTGGGTCGCAGCGTCGATCCGCTCTTCGTTCTGCGCGACCCCAACAGCGCCGGCTTCGGCATGCCCGAACTCAGCCTCGGCGACGACGTCCCGAACCAGCGGCTCGATCGCCGACGCGCGCTCGCATCGCACCTGTCGTCGCTGGGGCAGAGCCGGTCGCTGCAGGACATGGACGACTTCCAGGCGCGCGCGTTCGACCTGCTCACCTCGACCGGCACGCAGCGGGCGTTCCAGATCGACCGCGAGCCGGCGGCGGTGCGCGACGCCTACGGCCGCAACATTTACGGGCAGAGCACGCTGCTGGCGCGCAGGCTCATCGAAGCAGGAACGCGCGTCGTTTGTCTCTCCTGGGCGCCCGACGCCAACGCCACCTGGGACACGCACGGCGGCAATTTCGCGAAACTGCGGAACGAACTGCTCCCGCAGCTCGACGCGGCCACCAGCAGCCTGCTGGGCGACCTGCAGACGCGCGGCATGCTCGACCGCACCCTCGTCGCCGTGATGGGGGAGTTCGGCCGCACCCCGCGCGTCAACCCCGCCGCCGGCCGCGACCACTGGAACTTCTGCTACAGCCTGATGCTCGCCGGCGGCGGCCTCAAGGGGGGCTTCGTCCACGGCGCCAGCGACCGCATCGGCGCCCGCCCCAGCCTCAACCCGGTCCTCCCCGCCGACATCGTCGCCACGCTGTACCACTGCATGGGCGTGTCGCACGACCATGAGCTGCACGACCGCCTCAACCGCCCCTTCCAGCTCGTCCCGTGGGGAGCGCCGATCCAGGAACTGATCGCATGAACGAGCCGACCAGCGCCCGGAAATGGCGCGGCCTGTGTCGCCAGCGCTGCCCGCTCTGCTGCGAAGGAGCGATCTACGACGCCCGCAGGAACATGCTCGAAACGTGCTCCGTGTGCGGCCTGAAGTACGAGCGCGAGCCGGGCTACTTCGTCGGCTCGCTCTACGTCAGCTACGCGGTGGCTTGTGTCTTCTTCGGCGTCGGCATCGTCACGGGGCACCTGCTGCTGCCGCACTGGGACCTGAGCTGGTTCGTGCCGATCCTGGTCCTGCTGTTCCTGCCGCTGGCACCGACGGTCGCCCGCTACGCGCGCGTGATCTGGCTGTACTTCGACCACTGGGCCTGGCCCGCGAAGCTCGAGAAGCTGGACAGCGACAAGCAGCCGTGAGGTCGCCTTCCCCGTTCAGGAACGATGAAAAACACCTGGGCAAAGGCCTGGTCGCGGTCGAACCTCCATCGATCCAGCGAACCGCGCCTGATCCGCATGGGAAGAATCGAAACGCGGGAACTTTGCGTTCACGGGGCGTGCTGGTATCTTGACCAGGACCATTTCCCAGCAAACACTCCCGGTGTTCCACGCGAGGTGCGAAGCGCAACATGGAAGTCGGTGCAGGCCCGTACCTGGTGACCCGCCGCGACGACGGCTACGGCGACGTGGTCCCGCTGCAGCCCGGCAACCGCTACTCCATCGGCCGCGCCAACACCAACCGCATCGTCCTCAAGGACGAGCTGTGCAGCCGCGACCACGCCGAGGTCTACTTCGGCCAGGACCGCTGGCGCCTGCGCGACCTGCAGAGCCTGAACGGCACGCGCATCAACGGCGAAGTCCTCGACACCGACTGGGACCTGGAGCCGGGCGACGAGTTCGCGACCGGGCGTACGCGGTTCATCTTCGTCAACCAGATCGACGAGCTGCCCAGCGTGCCGATGGAGTCGCCGCTCGACACCATGTCGATCAAGAAGCGGCTCAGCCAGTCGCGCTTCCTGACGCCCCAGCCAGACGACAACGACGAAGGGACCGTTCCCGTCCCGAAACGGCACGGCCTGAGCAGCGACCTGCTGCTGCTCTACCGCCTCGGCCTGGAGATGGGCGGAGCGGCGACCTACCAGGAGCTGGCCGAAGTCGTCCTCGACGGGCTGCTCGGCGCCGTGTCGGCGGAGGTCGGCGCCATCCTCACCGTCAAGGAAGGCCGCGAGATGGAGGTCACCGCCGTCCGCCCCGCCGAGACCGCCAAGAAGACCTACTCCCCCGTCTCCGAGTTCGTCACCAACGAGGTCATGAGCGGCAAGGAAGCCATCCTCGCCGAGGACGTTTCGCGCAGCAAATACCTCAGCCAGCGCGACAGCCTGGTCGGTCTCGGCGCCACCAGCCTGATCTGCGCCCCGGTCGTGCAGGCCGGCAAGGTGCTGGCGCTGATCCACCTCTATTGCACCGACCCGCACAAGGCCCTCAGCAGCGAGGACCTGGAGTTCACCGTCGCGGTGTCGAAGCATTTCGGCATCGTCATCCAGCAACTGCTGCGCCAAGATTCGCTGACGGCCGAGAACCGCGAGCTGCGGGACCAGCTCAAGGTCGAAAGCGAGCTCATTGGCGACAGTCCGTCGATCAAGCACGTCCTCGACAACGTCGGCCGGGTCGCGTCGACGAACGCGACGGTGCTGATCCGCGGCGAAAGCGGCTCCGGCAAGGAGCTGGTCGCGCGGGCGATCCACTACAGCAGCCCGCGCAAGGAAGGCCCGTTCATCTGCCTCAACTGCGCCGCCATCACCGAAACGCTTCTTGAGAGCGAGCTGTTCGGCCACGAGCGCGGCGCCTTCACCGGCGCGACCGAGAAGAAGATCGGCAAGTTCGAGGCCGCCAACCACGGCACCATCTTCCTCGACGAGATCGGCGAGATGGCGGTCAACACCCAGGCCAAGCTCCTCCGCATCCTCGAAGGGCACCCCTTCGAGCGCGTCGGAGGCAGCACGCCGATCCGCGTCGATGCACGCGTCGTCGCAGCGACCAATCAGCCGCTGGAGAAGAACATCGCGGAAGGGAAGTTCAGGAAGGATTTGTTCTACCGCTTGCAAGTCGTAGAGATCCGCGTGCCGCCGCTGCGCGAGCGGCTGAGCGACGTGCCCGTCATCGCCGACCACTTCCTCAAGAAGTTCGTCCGCGAGACGGCCCGCAAGATCCGCGGCTTCACCCCGGCCGCGATCCAGAAGATGGTAGCGTACCACTGGCCAGGCAACGTCCGCGAGCTGCGCAACGTCGTCGAACGCGCCGTCGCGCTCGGACGCAGCAGCACCATCGACGCGACCGACATCTGGCTGTCGTCGCTGGAGCTGGGGACCGCGACGCCATCGACCGAGACGGCCAGCTTCGAGCCGATCTCGCTGGAGGAGCTGGAGAAGCGGCACATTCTCAAGACTCTGGAGCACACCGACTGGAACAAGAGCCAAGCAGCGACAATTTTGCAGATCGAGCGTTCCACCCTCGACCGCAAGATCAAGGCGTACCAGTTGAAGAAGGATTAGCCTGCTCGCCCAGCGGGTTCCGCGCGAAGATCCACTCCTCGATCGGCTTCCCCTCGGCCAGATGCTCCTGCACGAAGCGCTCGATCTTGTCGGCCGTCATCCCCTGGTACCACGTCCCTTCGGGGTAGACGACCGCCACCGGCCCGCTGCAGCAGATGCGCAGGCAGCCCGCCCGCGTGCGCTGGCAGTCGGCCAGCACGCCGGCGTCCTTCATCTTCGCCTTGAGCGCTTCCCACGCGGCTGTGCCGTCCTCCGGCGTGCAGCACTTCGGGCCGGCGCACAGGATCACGTGCTTCCGGTAGCTGCCGATGCCGAGCTTGGCGACGGCCGTCTGGAGCTGCTCGTCGTTGATGGCCATGTCGCACCTTTCCTCTTGCCAGACTCAACTAACCCTGAGAGCCTGTGAAAAATTGCTTTTCCCCGGAAAACAGTCGCCTCGGCAGCTGTCCACCGCGGGGGCCTGGCGCTAAACTTCCCTCATGGACACCC
>JAYSSW010000606.1:0-3702 GCA_043720335.1 Planctomycetia bacterium | reverse complement strand
TCGCCGGTGACATTCAGCCCGCGCGCACTTGAAGCGATCAGCCAGCGCAAGACGAAGGTGCAGAGCTGGTACCTCGACATGTCGATGGTGCAGAAGTACTGGGAAGCCGACCGCTCGTACCACCACACGGCGCCGATCACGATGATCTACGCCATCCGCGAGGGGCTGCGGCTGCTGCACGAGGAGGGCCTGCCCGCTCGCTGGGAACGACACCTCAAGAACCATCGCGCCCTCAAAGCGGGCCTGACCGCGATGGGGCTGAAGTACTCGGCGGCGGAAGGGCACCAGCTCCCGCAGCTCAACGCCGTGCTGCTCCCGCCGGGCGTCGACGATGTCGCAGGCCGCAAGATGCTGCTGGAGCGATTCGGGATCGAGGTTGGCGGCGGCCTGGGGGACTTCAAGGGGAAGGTGTGGCGCATCGGCCTGATGGGCTACAACAGCCGCGCAAGCTGCGTGCTGCTGGTGCTGGCCGCCTTGGAGCAGGTGCTGCAAGCGCAGGGCGTGAAGGTCCCCCCCGGCGCCGGCGTCGCCGCCGCCAACCTGGCGTACACCGCAGGGTAGCGAAAGTTTAGCCGCGACGCGCAGCGGAGCGCGGGCACCACGCGACGATGGAAATCGCCGCGTGACGCCGTGCCCGCGCTCGCCGTAGGCGGAGCGGCCAAACATCGTATCACCGCCACGGAGGCCGCCATGCAATTCGCCCACGTCCGCTGCCTCGGCGCCGCCGTCGCGCTCGGCATCCTCTTCGCGTCGCCGGAGCTGTGGCAGCGCGCTCGTGTGCTCATCGACCTGTCAGCATATGTCGAACGCTGCGCGCCGTGGGTCGAGGTGGATGCGTCGCAGCAAGTGTCACGCGGCAAAGCCAAGATCAAGCTGCAGATTCGCACGCTCTCGTTGCCGCTTGACCGCGTCGCCACGTCGATGCTGCCCAACCCGGACGCCGATTTTAATGTCGTTCAACTGACGTGCGGCCGAATGAAGGATCTCACTTCAGTGATGAAAAGATTCCAACCCATCGACCACGCTTCAACTTGGCAATGGCAGCGGAAGGAGATCGTCTCCGGCGAAACCGACAACGATAGCGTTTCTTCCTCCCACTTGCTGGGAATGAGCCAGGGCAAGACATGGATCGGGAAGCACGTCAATCTCGATTTCCCGCTGTCGAGCCGGACGACGCCGACACTGCTGGCGAACGGCGACATTCATCTGCTCGTCGAAGCGACGGTGAGGAACGCGGATCGGCGGCGGTTCGAGGAGCTGGGCACGCCGGGGCCGCCGTCTCGCTACCAGCGCGAGGTTTCCGTCAAGGTCTCGCAGACGGTCGCCAGCGGAGAAACGCTCGTGATCGGCGGGCTGCGGCAGACGGCGTATCGCGGACGCATCCACCGCTGGCCACTGATCCGCTGGTACCCGCGCATCCACGACCTGGTCGAAACCAAGCATGAAGGGCTGTTCGACGAGGAAGTGCTGTTCCTCGTCACGCCGGAACTGGCGCCATGATTTCGCGCGTCGCCCGCGCTCCGCTGCGCGTCGCGGCTAAACTTCGCGCGGCTCACGTCGCCAGGTACAGCATGCGGCCGCAGGAGTTGCAGACGACGAACTCCTCGCTGCGGAGGTCGCCGAGCATCTGGTTGGTGATGGTGGTGTAGCAGGCGACGCAGGTGCCGTTGCGGATTCCGGAGAGGGCGTCGGTCCCCTTCGACTTGACGAAGCGCTCGTAGCGGACGAGGGCGTCCTCCTCAAGCTGGCCCTCGGTCGCCTTCAGCTCGGCGACGGCCCGCGCCTTCTCCTCGGTCCACGCCTGCACCTTGGCGGCGTGGTCATGGTCGAAGCGGGCGAAGTCCGCGCGGGCCTGCTTGGTCGCCGCCTCGACGGCCGGCAGCAGGGCGGTCTTCTCCTCCAGCAGCGTGATCCCTTCGAGGATCTCGTCCTCCAGCTTCGAGATCGACGCGCGGGCGTGGGCCGTCTCGCTCTTCAGGGCCTCGAACTCCTTGGTGTTGGTCACGTCGCTGACCTGCTTCTCGAACTTCTTGATCTGCTGCTCGGTCGACTTGATCTGGGCCTCGTTGGCGCGGTTCCGCACGGCGAGCTGCTTGAGGAACTCCTGGGCCTGCTTCAAGGTCTCCTCGGCCGTCGCGAGCTTGGCCTGCTGCACGCGGAGCGAGCGCGGCCCCGAGGCGATGCGCTCGTCCAGCTCCTCGATGTGCTGGCGCAGGCGGTGCAGATCCTTGAAGATGATCGCGGGACCGGGCATGTTTCGCTCGCTTGCTGGCGTATAGAGTGCGTGGAGAACCAGAAAAACATCACATCACGAACTGCGGAGTTCGGTGTAATTTCGGATCGCGTCAAACTGATCCTTCAAACTGCCCAGAATCGCTTTCGCCGCGTAGCGAGTTTTTTCAGCGACTTCCTTCATCCGACTCTGCGAACGGACGGTTTCGTAGCCGGTTGCGCCGTTGCCGACATGCTGCGCGATCAACGGCAGAACCGCCTTCAGCACCAGAGCCCACACGGCGACCATTCGCTCGTTATTCGGCTTGATGAACTGCTCCGCGACGACCCAGGAGTAGCGAGAGGGAACAGGCCTGCCGAGGATCAGTTCGCTGATGTGCCCGACAATGCTCGCGACGAAACACTTGGAGGAGGAGTGCTGCAGCAAATCATGGATTTCGCGGTCGGTCGTGTCGGCCGCTCCGCTGTCCATCGACTGCATCAGGTCGATCTTGCATTCGCTGATCGCGTCGGACAGCGACTGGACCAGGTAGAGGTGTCCGGCGGAAACGGAAGGAGGAAAAATATCGCCGTAAGTCTTGCGGTCCTCGAAAATGCTCCTGCGCTGCCGGGTCGCGACCTGGAAATATTCGTGGAACGCTGCAAGATAGGGAGCAAGCCACTCGGCTTGGATCGTGCCTGGCGCAAGGAGTGTAGTGCCTTCCCGCCGGTGCAGATAGACGATGCCGTGCTTGCGGAACTCCTCGCCGAGCCGGCGTTGCACCGCGTCGTTTGATCGCAGATCGAACGACTTCACCTCGTTCTGAGTGTTGTTCTTCCGGATAATCTTGTCGATCAGGTCCTGGTCGTTGCATTCCACAAAGCGGCACGGTACGCGAACACGTTTCGCGGCCTCTGGCGATGCGTGCCCGATCGCGCCGGTGGTTTGCGCACCATTGATGATGGAGACTCCGAGCGTTTTGATGGCGCCATCCAGAATTTCGTATCTCTTGGTCAGGATGGTAATGCCGTTGTTGTAGACCCAGAACCGAGAAGGCTCCTGCTGGATCGTTTCCAGGATCCCTCGGTTGATGCTCCGTTTGTTCTTCAGCATGTTGAGGAAGCCGCGGACGTTCGCACTGAATAGTTTCTCGCCGTGCTTCTTCCAAAGATCATGCAGCTGCTCGCCGGAGATGGTGGTGGACACGGATTTCCAGCTCTCCGCTTCCTCCTCGTAGTGAGCTTGAGCTGCGAAGGTGATTTCCTCGTCAACCAAGATCGGGCGAGAAATCGAGTTGTAGAACTCCTGGATTTTGGACAGGCCGAGTTCGACCGCCGTGACGGAAACAGCAGCGTTCTCGACCAGGATCTTCGCGGCCTGCTGAACGTTGTTCAGGGAATCCTCGACCGACTTCGACTGCTGGAAATTGTGGGTGTAGAGCAGGAATAGCGAATTCACGGTGCCCGACTTGAGCGCTTCTTGAAGCTCGC
>JAYSSW010000605.1:0-7748 GCA_043720335.1 Planctomycetia bacterium | reverse complement strand
GGAAAGCATCGCGCAGAAACGCCAGCTCTGCGGCTGGGACCTCCGCTTCCTGCTCGAAGTTCTTGCCGGATCAGCCATTTAGTAGCAGCTGGCCCTGTATGGGACTGCGAGAACGTGGGACGTACCATGTGGTCAAAGTCGGATTCCGGCAAACTGGTGTTGAAAGTAGCAGCTAAGCGTCGAAAAGGAAGCTGACATTCGCTGCAATAGGACTTGCCGCTGAGCCCGAAGCGCAAAGCGAGGCAGCCTCGCGCGACGACGCAATCAACATCCGCGACTGCTCGCCGATGCGAGAGCGGGCAGCGTGTTCCTCGCTTCGCGTTGGCAGCTCGGAGACGCCTGGAAAAACCACGCACCCATGCGCGGTGTTCCTCGCTTGGCGCTTCGGGCTCAGTGAGTCGCGGAGTCGCGGTGGAAACGACGCTCCAGATTCGTCCACATTTCCCTTTGCAAATCTCGGATGATTCGTCCAAATTACAATCCAAGGAATGCGCGAACAACTTTACAAATTGCGCAATCTCGGAGCAACATTTGCATGTCCATCGATCATGCTCCGGCCGCTAACCCGCGGCGGCACGAAACCTCGAAGGAGATGATGCAATGGTGGAAACGATGAATCGCATGCAGCAGCGCCCGACCGAAGAAGCCAAGCAGCACACGGAAGGCCCCGTGGCACGGGCGATCGAGGAGCAGACGGCCAAGCTCCCGTCCGACGTCTTCCTGTGGGCGGCGCTCGGCTCGATGGGCGTTTCCCTCATGCTTCGCATGTCGGACCGGAAGGACGAGAGCCTTTTCGTCGGACAATGGGCAGCCCCGTTCCTCATCCTGGGAATGTACAACAAGCTGGTCAAGGTCGCTGGCTCCGACCGCGTGCATGACAAGGCAGCAACCGCGAACTGATCGTCGTTGGACGATCCGCTCGCTCGAAAATCGCCGTGCAGGTGGACGTGAGCAGCTAGGGCCCGTTTTTGTCGTTTCCTGGGACGAACCGGCTCCCGAAGAAGAACGACGCCAGGGAGCTGGTGCCGCTCCGTCCGCCTGCCGGTGATTCTTGCCGGAGTTCTTCAATTATTCGTTGGGGACTTCGGCTGGAACTTTACAACCCTGAAGCGACATGATGTCTGCTTGAGGGTTGTTCAGTTTCGCCACCATGTCACATGCGAAGCAATGCGTTCCTCGCTACGCATCGGCAGCACAGATACGGCTGGAACAACCACACATCTACGCGCGGTGTTCCTCGCTTTGCGCTTCGGGCTCAGCGAATCACGCCAGCACGCCTTGCACGACGCTGCCTGGGCTGAGCGGCAGCGGGCGGTTCAGCGTGTCACGGATCTCGGTGTGGGGGTCGATGCCGAGCAGGTGGAACATCGTCGCGGAGAGGTCTTCGGGACGGACCGGGTCGCGGGCCGGGTAGGCGCCGATGCGGTCGGAGGCGCCGTGGACGTGGCCGCCCCGCACGCCGCCGCCGGCCAGCAGCGCCGTGTAGCAGCGCGGCCAGTGGTCGTGGCGTTGGCGTGCGAGCCGCCGGAACTGTCGGGCCGGCCGATCCGCCGCTGGACGCTCCGGGAACTTCACGTCGGTGCCGGACCTGGAAGGGCAGTTGCGAGCGTTCATGGACTACTACAACGCCACGATGGCCCACCCGTTCGCCTGGACCTACACGAGCAAGCCGGTGCGGAGGCGACGCCGCGCCCGCTTCGTGGCGCCGCGACGCCGCTGCGGGCGGGGGGAAGTCCAGCGACTGGCGAAAGCCGCCACCTTATGCACTGCTGTTTGAGAGATGCGGCACTAGTCGGCGGGGTCGGCGCGAGGTTCGACCCCGCCGACTAACGGCAGCGGGCTTGATTTCACTGCCTGCTGCGACTACGCCTCCACGTCGCCGTCGGCGCGGAAGGCGCTGGTGAGCAGCTTGTCCTGCTCCTTCTCGTAGACCTTTTTCGAGCCGCTGGCAGGACTGGCGCTGGCGTTGCGGCCGATGTACTTCACGTCCAGCCCCAGCTTGCGCAGGCGAGGCTCGACGAAGCTCCAGCCCCCCATGTTCTTCGATTCCTCCTGCACCCAGAAGACCTCCTTCAAGGCCGCCTGCGGATAGCTCGCGAGGATCTTGTTCAACTGCTCCTCGGGGAACGGATGGAACTGTTCCAGGCGGACGATGGCGGCCGTCCTGCCGGTCTCCTTGGCGCGCTGGTCGACGAGGTCGTGGGCGACCTTGCCGCTGCAAAGCAGGATGCGCTGGGTCTTGTCGCGGGCCACCGTGGCGTCGTCCAGCACGTTCTGGAACGAGCCTTGCGTCAGGTCGGCGAGCGGCGAGCTGGCCGACGGGCGCCGCAGCAGGCTCTTCGGCGTCATCACCACCAGCGGCCGGCGATGCTTCGCCTTCACCTGGCGGCGCAACAGGTGGAAGTACTGCCCAGCGGTCGACGGGTAGCACACTTGCAGGTTGTCGTCGGCGCACAGCTGCAGGAAGCGTTCGAGACGAGCGCTCGAGTGCTCCGGCCCCTGGCCTTCATAGCCGTGCGGCAGCAGCAGCACGACGCCGGTGTCGCGCTGCCATTTCGAGCGGCTGGAGGCGATGTACTGGTCGATGGCGACCTGGGCGCCGTTGACGAAGTCGCCGAACTGCGCCTCCCACATGACGAGCGGGACAGGAGAGAACAGCGCGTAGCCGAACTCGAAGCCGAGCACCGCCGCTTCCGACAACAAACTGTCGTAGACGGTGAAGCGGGCCTGGTTCGGGTCGAGGTTGTGCAATGGGACGTACGGCGTCTCGTTCTTGGCGTCGTACAGGTAGGCGTGGCGCTGGCTGAAGGTGCCGCGCCGGCTGTCCTGGCCGCTCAGGCGGACGGGGATCTGCTCCAGCAGCAGCGACCCGAACGCCAAACTTTCCGCGAAGCCCCAGTTGACGCCCACCCCCTTGTCGATGGCGTCGAGCCGGCCCTGAAGCTCGTTCTTGCGCAGCTTCTCCTGCACGTTGAAGCCTTCCGGCACCGTGCCCAGCACGCGGCCGATCTTCTGCAGGGTCGCCAGCGGCACACCGGTCGGCGTCGGCTCGAAGGTGTAGTCCTTCTCCACGTTCGACCAGTGCCCCTTGTACGGGTTCTGGTCGAACGGCGTCGCGGGCTGCTTCTTCTGCGTCTCGCGCTCGTCCTTGAGTTGCTGCGTCACGCGGTCGGCGATCTGTTTGTTCTCGTCGGCGGTCAACAGCTCGCTGCGGATCAGCTTGTCGGCGTAGATCGCGCTGAGGGGCTGCTTCGTCTTGATCCGGTTGCACATGTCGGGGTTCGTGTAGGCAGGCTCGTCCCCTTCGTTGTGGCCGTACTTGCGGTAGCAATACATGTCGATGAAGACATCCTTCTTGAACGCCTGGCGGAACTCGACCGCCAGCCCCGCGACGAACAGGACCGCTTCGGGGTCCTCGGCGTTGACGTGGAAGATCGGCACCTCGATCATCTTCGCCACGTCGGTGCAGTAGCGCGTCGAGCGGGCGTCGGCCGGGCGCGTCGTGAAGCCGATCTGGTTGTTGATGACGACGTGCAGCGTGCCGCCGGTGCGGTAGCCCTGGAGCTGCGACAGGTTCAGCGTCTCCGTGACGACCCCCTGGCCCGCGATGGCGGCGTCGCCGTGGATCAGCAGCGGCACGACGCGCGTGCGGCTGTCGTCGCCCGTGAAGTGCTGGCTGGCGCGGGCGCGGCCTTCGACGACCGGGTTCACGGCTTCCAAATGGCTGGGGTTCGGCACCAGCGTCATGTGGATCTTGTTCCCCTTGCGGCTGACGTGGTCGTTCGAGAAGCCGAGGTGGTACTTCACGTCGCCGTCGCCGCCCGACGAGTTGGGGAGGTAGTTCTCCTCGAACTCGGTGAAGATCCTGGTGTGCGGCTTGTTGAGGATCGTCGCCAGCACGTTGAGCCGGCCGCGGTGGGCCATGCCGAAGACCATCTCGGACACGCTCGCGTCGGCGGCGCAGTCGACGATGTGGTCGAGCAGCGGGATCAGCGTCTCGGCGCCCTCCAGCGAGAAGCGCTTCTGCCCCTGGAACGTCTTGTGCAGGAAATCCTCGAAGATCTCCGACTCGTGCAGCTTCTGCAGGATGTGCAGCTTGTCGTCGCGGCTGAAGGCGCCCTGGTTGAGGCACGGCTCCATGCGGTCCTGCAGCCAGCGCCGCACCTTCACGTCCATGATGTGCATGTACTCGACGCCGATCGAGCGGCTGTACGTCTCGCGCAGCGCCTGCACGAGCTGACGCAGCGTCGCCGTCCTGGGCATGCCGGTCAGGTAGCTGGTGTCGTAGCTCCTGTCGAGGTCGGCTTCGCTGAAGCCGAAATGCTCCAGGGAAAGGTCTTCGTTCGGAGGCGGGGCGTCGCTGAGCGGGTCGAGATGGGCCTGAAGATGGCCGAAGCTGCGGTAGGCGTCGATCAGGTTGACGATGCCGATCTGCGGGCTGAAGGCGAACGGCCGGGGCGATTCCTGGGCCAGATGGAAGCCGGCGAAGAAGCCCTGCCAGCTCGGATCGACGGAGTGGTAGTCCTGGTTGTAGCGCTGCTCCATCTGCTGGATCAGCTCCCAGTTGTACTGGTTGGGGAAACTCTCGCGTGCCATGATGGAATCCGGTTGCGGGGTGGTGAGAGACCGCGTTGAGGGGGTAGGGGACAGGGTGATCGCCGGCAGTTTCGGCCCGAGGTTTCCGCCTCGTTGGTGAACGTCCGTGCCCCTTTCCGAAAGGAGCTTCACCCGCACTTCATTGTACCGCAAGAATCAAGCGCGAAGGGGACTTTTCCGCCCGCTCCATTCTGCCTGACAGGTGCAAAAAGGCCAACCAAAATCATCTTCGCTTCTTCTTCAGTCCCGCCAGCTTGACGAAATTGCGCAGCCCTTTCGCATAGGCGGCGGTCCACGAGGATTCGGGTTGCACCGATTCTCGGAATCGCACCATCTGCGCCACCGCGTCGGCGAGTGCATAACTGGGCTTCTGCTTCTTCGCGACGCGCAGATGGTTCTCCAGGCCGGCCAAGGCGGTGACGGCCGCGCCAAGGGCGGGCCCCTCGTCGGAGACGAGCAGTTCCAGGGGGTGGTTCAAAACCGAGGCGAGAATCTCGCACATCAGCCGATTCCGCGCGATGCCGCCGGAAACGGTGATGCGCGTGATCGTCTGTCCCGCGTCCTGGTGCTGCTTCACGCCGAGCGCGATGAGGTACGCCAGCGCTTCGAGAGCCGCGCGGAACTTGACGCCGGGCTGGCTCGGCGTGGCCGGCTCCCAGCGGAAGTTCGGCGCCAGCACCCCCAGCGACGGCTCGGAGAAGAGGAACGGCAGCACGACCGTGTCGTTCGAGCCGGGGGGCACGGCGCGGGCTTGCTCTTCCAGCGTGTCCCAGTCGGGATCGTTGCCGACGACTTGGTTGAGGAACGTGGCGCCGTTCGTGTAGCAGCGCATCCAGAGGTACGGCCCCCAGTTGAGCCGCATGGCGTCAAGATCGTCGCTGGCGGGGGGAACGGACGACGAAGAATTGACGACGGCCGAGCTGCCGAGGATGATCGCCATCTGCCCCGCGTCGACCGCTCCGCCACCGACGAGGCCCGCTTGCTGGTCGTCGGACGTGGGGAAAACGATCGGCGCCTTGGCCGCGTCGAGGCCGGCTTCCGCGCACAGCGACGGATGCAATCGGCCGACCGGCTCGCCGGCGTCGATGATGTCGGGGAGCTGTTTCCACGCCTGCTCGCGGTGGGCCGGGTTGGCCAGCGCGTCGAGCATCGGCTTGCTCCAGGTGTTGGAGCGCAGATCCATGATGCCCGTGGACGCCGCCGACGAGACGCTGCAAACCTCGAAATTGCCCGTGAGATACCCCGCGGCGAGGGAGCCGTGCGACAGGATGCGGCAGGTGCGCCGCCAGTCGGCTTCCGACAAGGTCGCTTCATCCTTGACGAGATGGCTGAGCGAGTAGCGCACCGCCCACGGCCCGCCGATAAGTTCGACGACCTTCTTCTGCCCGCCGAGACGCTTCAGTCCGACCGCGTGATACTCGGCGAGCGTCTGGTCGTTCCAGCAAATCGCCCGGCGAACCTGGTTGAACTGCGAGTCGATCCGGCCCGCGGTGTGGTGCGTCGCCGAGATGCCGCCGGCGATCCAGTCGTGCAGCCGGCCGATCTCGCGCAGCTTGCTCGCCATCGCGCGGACGCTGGCCCGCGCCTGGCCTTCCAGTTGCAGCAGGTTCAGTTCGGAGACGCCCCCCGCCGTCCACAGGTCGGTCGGCATGCGTATCTCGGCGACCGTGTTGCCCTGCAGGTCGAACGCCAGGCATTTGACGCCGCTGGTGCTGAAGTCCCAGCCGGTGACGAGGCTGTTGGGAGGAACGTGGCGAAGGGTGTCAGACATGGGTCTTCACACGGGCCAGGATTTTCCGGTTTCCCCAAAGCCTTGGGGGGGAAGCACGATTATACTGAGGGAACGGTTGACGACAACAGCGGCCCGGTTTTGTCCGGCGAGGCTTCGAGAACGAATATGGCATCCCCGACCTCCCCCGTCGAATTGGCCCTGCAGCGCTGGCGCAACAACCTCATCGACCTGACCCGGCGCAACCCGCTCCTCTCGCTGAAGGCGACCCGCAGCGGTTATTTGGAAGTCAGCCAGCCCGACCTGCCCGCCATTTACGAAGCGGTCGTCGGCCGCAAGCCGTGGCTGTTCTTCCTTCCGCCCGAACCGGAGAAGGAGAAGCCGAAGAAGAACGGCGGGGCGAAGAAAGAACCGCTCGCGCCGAAGCCGAACGAGCTGCTGACGCAGGAGACCGACCGCACGAAGCTGCTGGCGACGCTGACGAACCTCTTTCGCCGGGCGCAGACCGACTACCGCGAGCGCGGCTTGCACATCCTGCACCTCGCGCTCGGCATCCTCGACTGGCAGGACAACGACGGCGAGGCGATCCGCTCACCGCTGCTGCTGCTGCCGGTCAAGCTGGAACGCCATTCGCTGCGCGACCCGTTCATGCTGAAGGGGATCGACGACGAGGATCCGCTCGTCAATCCCGCGCTCACTGCCCGGCTGAAGCAGGACTTCGACTTCAAGCTCCCCGAAGCCCCCGCCGACTGGGCCGAGAAGACGCCGACGCAGTATCTCGACGAAGTGCAGGCGGCCGTGCAGGGTCTGCCCGGCTGGCAGGTCCATCGCTCCGTCGTTCTGTCGACGTTCTCGTTCTTCAAAGGCGTCATCTTCCAGGACCTGCAGGACAACGCGCAGAGCCTCGGCAGCCATCCCGTCGTGCAGCTTCTCGCCGGCGTGCCGACGACGCTGCCGCGCGTGCCGGTGATGAACGAGAAGGAGATCGACGACCAGATCGACGCCGAGCAGGCGTGCCACATCCTCGACGCCGACGGCAGCCAACGGCTCTGCCTCGACGCCGCGGCGAAGGGCGAGAACTTCGTCCTGATCGGCCCGCCGGGGACGGGCAAGAGCCAGACCATCGCCAACCTGATCGCCGACCAGATCGCCCACGGCAAGAAGGTGTTGTTCGTGAGCGACAAGATGGCCGCGCTCGAAGTCGTCTATCAACGGCTGAAGAACGCCGGGCTGGGAGACTTCTGCCTGGAGCTGCACAGCCACAAGGCGAACAAGCGCGAGGTGATCTACGAGCTGGCCCGCTGCTTCCTGGACGTGCCGAAGCCGGGCGCCGTGCCCAGCACGGACGACTTCGCGAAGCTGAAGAACCGCCGCGACAAGCTGAACCGCTATGTGCGGGCGCTGCACCTCGTGCGCGAGCCGA
>JAYSSW010000604.1:0-3707 GCA_043720335.1 Planctomycetia bacterium | reverse complement strand
GTGGCCAACCCTTGGGACGATCAGGAACCACGCCATGACTTGTTCAACTTCTGACGAACGAGCAAGGCCTGCTATTTGAAAATGAAAAAGGACGCTGGAAATCGTGTCGCCACAACTCCCCACGTCCTCATCCAATGGGATGCACTCCCGCTTCTAGCGGTGGAAACGTCGGCCACGCCCCGGGGCGGCGGTCGATGCGCCCGCTGCGGCGGGGCGGCGGAACGCCTTCGGCTTCGTCGAGCGCGGCGCGGCGGGCTGGGCGCCGTAGTCGAAGTCGGCGAGCTTCACGCGCGGGATCGGCTTGCCCATCTGGCGCTCGATGCGAGCGAGCTGGCCCAGCTCCGCGGGCGACACGAAGACGAGCGAATCGCCCTCGTCGCCGGCGCGCCCGGTGCGGCCGATGCGGTGGACGTACTCCTCCGGGGCGTCGGGCACGTCGAAGTTGATGACGTGGGTGATGTGCCTCACGTCGATGCCGCGGGCGGCGATGTTGGTGGCCACGAGCACCGGGAAGGCGCGGTCGCGGAAGCCCTTCATCGCCTTCTCACGCTGCGACTGCGTGCGGTCGCTGTGCAGCTCGGCGACGCCGTGCCCCGACTCGAACAGCGAGCGGGCCAGACGCTTGGCGCCGCGACGGGTGCGGGTGAAGACGAGGACCGAGGGATTGTCGATCTGCGTCAGCAGATGCTCCAGCAGCGCGGTCTTGCGCTGGGCCGGCACCGGGTAGGCCGCGTGCGACACGGTGACCGCGACGCGCCCCTGCTCGCCGATCGCGATCGTGACGGGGTCGCGCAGGATTGACTTGCCGAGCTTGGCGATCTCAGGCGACATCGTGGCCGAGAAAAGAAGCGTCTGCTTCTTGCCGGGCAGGCAGCTGAGAATGCGCTTGACATCGGGGAAGAAGCCGAAGTCGAACATCTGGTCGGCTTCGTCGAGGATGAAGAACTGCACGGTGGGCAGGTTGAACGCCCGTTCGGCCAACAGCGCGGCGAGCCGGCCCGGCGTGGCGACGATCAGATCGACGCCGTCGCGCACCGCGCGGATCTGCGGCGGGATCGGCGCGCCGCCGACCACCAGAGCGGAGCGCAGGGACGTGCCGGGAGCGAGGCCGCGGAACACGGTGTGGATCTGCTGCGCCAGCTCGCGGGTGGGCGACAGGATCACGGCGCCGACGCCCTTGGGATTCGCGATCAGCTTCTCCATCACGGGGAGCAGGAACGCCGCCGTCTTGCCGGTGCCGGTCTGCGCGGTGCCGATGACGTCGCGGCCCGCCCGAATCGCAGGAATCGCCTGCGACTGGATGGGCGTTGGAGCGGTGTATCCGAGAGCGAGGACGTTTTTGACGAGAGAGTTTGGCAAACCAAGTTGCTGAAAAGGCATTCGTGTCTCATGAAAACAAAGTGGGGCTATCGTTCACAACGGTCATTGTAGCACGTCCCCCAGGCAAGACAAGGGCATCAACGCCCAAGTCGGGCGTCGTCGAGGCGGGCCTTCTGCAGCCGCAGCGCGTTGGCGACGACGCTGAGCGACGACAGCGCCATGGCGGCCGACGCGAAGACCGGGCTGAGCAGCCAGCCGGTCAGCGGGTAGAAGACGCCAGCCGCGAGCGGGATGCCGAGCACGTTGTAGACGAACGCGAAGAACAGGTTCTGCTTCACGGTCCGCATCGTCGCTTTCGACAGGGCGATGGCCGCCGCGACGCCGTGCAGGTCGCCGCCGACCAGGGTGATGTCGGCCGCCTCAATCGCCACGTCGGTCCCCGCCCCCATCGCGATGCCGACCTCCGCTTGGGCGAGAGCGGGCGCGTCGTTGATGCCGTCGCCGACCATCGCGACGACATGCCCTTCCGCCTGGAGCTTGCGCACGGCGTCGATCTTCCCCTCCGGCAGCACGTCGGCATGGACGCGGTCGATGCCAACTTGCCCCGCGACCGCCTGGGCGGTCGCGTCGTTGTCGCCGGTCAGCATCGCGACGACCAGCTCCATGCGTTTCAATCGTGCGACGGCTTCACGCGCTCCTGCTTTCGGCTGGTCCGCGACCGCCAACACCCCGGCGAACGCTCCGTCAATCGCGACGAAGACCAGCGAATTGCCTGACACCGACCATTCCGCCGCCGACTCGGCTTCGAGCGGCACGCCACGCTCGCGCAGCAGCCTGGCGCTGCCTGCCAAGATGTGTCGCCCCTCCACCATCGCTTGCACGCCTTGGCCCGCCACTGCTTGGAAATCATGCGGATCGGTCAGTGTGATACGACGTTCGCCCGCAGCACGGATCAGCGCTGCTCCCAGCGGATGCTCCGAGCCTCGCTCGGCGGACGCGGCGTAACGCAGCAGTTCAACATCGGTGAACGGAGCCACAGCACGCAGATCGGCGACGACCGGCCGCCCTTCGGTGATCGTGCCCGTCTTGTCGAGCAGCACAGCGGTAACGCGGTGGGCCAGCTCCAGCGCCTCGCCGTTCTTGAACAGGATGCCGGCCTGAGCGCCTCGCCCGGTCCCCGCCATGACCGCCGTCGGCGTCGCCAGGCCGAGGGCGCACGGGCATGCGATGATGAGGACCGCGACCGCCGCGAGCAGCGCTTGCGCGAGCCGCGTTTCCGCCGGGGCGAAAACGAGCCAGGCGGCGAACGTGACGAGCGACAGGCACAGCACCACCGGCACGAACACGCTCGCGATCTGGTCGGCGAGCTTCTGCACCGGCGCTTTGGAGTTCTGGGCCTGCTGCACGAGCCGAACGATCTGTTGCAGCACGGTGTCAGCGCCGACGCGCGTGACACGGAAGCGAAACGAGCCTGTGGTGTTGATCGTGCCGCCCACGACCGCGTCGCCGATGTTCTTCACCACGGGCAACGGTTCGCCGGTCAGCATGCTTTCGTCGATGGCCGAGCTGCCGTCGACGACCACGCCATCGACGGGGATTTTTTCGCCGGGCCGGACCAGCACGAGATCGTTGACGCGAACCGTGTCGATGGGCACGTCGAGCTCGGCGCCATCGCGCAGCACACGGGCCGTCTTGGGACGCAGGCCGATCAGCGCCTTGATCGCGCCGCGGGTGCGCTGGGTCGCACGGGCCTGAAGCAGATTGCCGAGCAGGATCAGCGTGACGATGCTGGCCGCGACCTCGTAGTAGACGCCGACGCCGCCGTGATGCGAGGCCGTCGCGAACCATGCGGGGACAAGCGTCGCGGCGACGCTGTAGAAGTACGCCGCCGAGGCGCCGACCGCGACAAGCGTGTTCATGTCGGTCGCGAAGCGTCGCGCCGCCGACCACGCCGAGGCGAAGAAGCCGCGCCCCGCCCAGAACAGCACGGGGGTCGCCAGGGCGAATTCCAGCCAATGCCGACCGCGAAAATCCGACAGTTGCGCGAGCGACGGATGCAGATGCCCCGCCATCGCCAGCACGACGAGCGGCGCCGTCAACGCTGCTGCGACGACGAAGCGTGTCCTGAGTTCGCCTTGCTCGCCGACCTGCGCTTGCTCGGCTTGATCCTCGGCGTTTCCGCTCGAAGCGCCGGACGGATCCTGGAGAATCGCGTCATAGCCTTGCTGGCGAACCACGTCGCGCAGCGCCGCAGGACTGGTGACCGCCGCGTCGTAGCGGATCGTCGCGTTCGCCCCGGCGAAGCTGACGTTGGCGGCCCCGACACCTGGTGTCGCAGTCAGCGCTTTCTCGATGCGGCCTGCGCACGCCGTGCAGTGCATGCCGAC
>JAYSSW010000603.1:0-7760 GCA_043720335.1 Planctomycetia bacterium | reverse complement strand
GGGCACGGAAATCTGCAATCCGAAGGCTGTAATGGCGAGTCTGGCGGCCTGAAACACCCCTGATTTTCCGTGTTTTCGATTTTTTCACACGCTCTGATTCGTGCGGGAATGCGGCGTCCGCAGGGCGGCAGGCGGTCGTCCCGCGCCCATGTCGGCGGGGAGATTTGCGGAACCCGGTTCCGCGAGCTAAGCTGTTGCGAAGCATTCTATGCGCAGGCCCCGGCGACAGAAGAGGGGGCCCGCGCAACGCCGACCGGCAGCGATGCCGGGACGCGGGAACGGCTTCCTGTCATCCCGATGGAACCAAGGACAAGGCCAGGCCATGCCCCTACGAATCGAGCCGCACGCGGAACCGATTCCAGGCTACCGGCTCATCGAGCGTCTCGGCGGAGGCGGCTTCGGTGAGGTCTGGAAGGCCGAGGCTCCGGGCGGACTTTTCAAGGCGATCAAGTTCGTCTACGGCGAGATCCGCAGCAAAACGGACAACGCCGACGCCGCCGAGTCGAAATCGGTGAACTACTCCAACGGCGACGAGAACTCGCGCGCCGACCAGGAGTTGAAGTCGCTCAGCCGCGTCAAGGAAGTGCACCACCCGTACATCCTGTCGCTGGAACGCTACGACATCATCGACAACCAGCTCATCATCGTGATGGAGCTGGCCGACCGCACGCTGTGGGACCGCTTCAAGGAGTGCCGCGGGCAGGGGCTGCCGGGCATCCCGCGCGACGAGCTGCTGGGCTACATGCAGGAAACGGCCGAAGCGCTCGACCTGATGAACAACCAGTTCCAACTGCAGCATCTCGACATCAAGCCGCAGAACCTGTTCCTCGTCTTCAACCACGTCAAGGTCGCCGACTTCGGGCTGGTGAAGGACCTGGGCAGCAAAGCCGCCGCCACCATCACGGGCGGAGTCACTCCCGTTTACGCGGCGCCGGAAACCTTCGACGGCTGGCTCAGCCGGCAGAGCGACCAGTACAGCCTCGCCATCGTCTTCCAGGAACTGCTGACCGGGCAGAGGCCGTTCAACGGCTCGACGATGCGGCAGCTGATCCTGCAGCACATCCAGGGGGTGCCCGACCTGTCGCTGTTGCCCGCGAGCGACCGCGCCGCGGTGGGCAAGGCGCTGGCGAAGAACCCGGACGACCGCTTCGGGGGCTGCCTGGAGTTCGTCAAGGCGCTGCACGCCGGCCCCGCGCCGAAGGCCGCACCGGCTCCGGCCGTGCCGCACTGGACGGCGACGCCGCAGCAGCCGCTGCCGATCCACCAGCTTCAGCAGCCGATCGACGACCGCGACCAGCCAATCGAGGCGATCACGCGCGGCTCGCGCGGCAGGAACGCCGGGCCGGTCAAGCCCGCGACGGACGAAGGCTTCGAGGAGAGCCTGAACGGCGACCGGCCGAACCTCGTGTCGCCGCGCCCCGACCGCAGGGCCGAAACCCCTTCCCCCGCTCCCCCCTCGTCGAAGTCGCGCAGCGGCGAGCGTTTGACCGGCTCGACGAAGCCATCGGGCCAGCAGACCGGCGTGAACGGCCAGCAGGTCGCCTCGCCTCGCCCCGCCGACCAGGGGGGCGTCGTGCAGCCCTCGCTCATCATCGGGCTGGGGCAGATGGGGCTGGAGACGCTGTCGCAGTTCCGCGTCCGCCTGGGGCACGAGTTCGGCCAGCCCGAGGCGGTCCCCCACATCCGCCTGCTTGGCATCGACACCGACCCGCAGACGGCGGCGATGATCGCCCAGGCCGACGGGCACGCCGGCCTGTCCAACGGCGAGATCGTGCTGGCGCGGCTGCACCGCCCCAGCCACTACATCAAGGGCGCAGGCGCGAAGGCCCCGACCGACACCTGGCTGAACCCGAAGCTCATCTACCGCATCCCGCGCGAGCAGGGCAACGCTGGCCTGCGCGCCTTGGGCCGCCTCGCCTTCGTCGACAACTACCGCGTGCTGGCCAAGCGCATCGAGATCGAGCTGCAGGCCTGCCTGTCCGCCGACACCCTCCACGAGTCGGCCCGCAGCGCCGACCTCGGCCTGCGCTCCGCCAACCCGCGCGTCTACATCGTCGCCAACCTCGCAGGCGGCACCGGCAGCGGCATGTTCCTCGACGTCGCCTACGTCACCCGCATGCTCCTCCGCCGCCTCGGCTACGACGGCGCCGAGATCGTCGGGCTGCTCTACCTCCCCCCCGTCGGCCGCGACGGCATCCGCTCCAACTCCCTCGCCAACACCTACGCCTCGCTGCTGGAGCTCAACCACTTCTCGCGCGACGAGGCGGTCTTCGCCGCGCGCTACGAGAACAACGACCCCCAGACCCGCAACGACCCGCTCTGCGAGATCGGCGCCCCCCTGCAGCGCTGCGTGCTGCTTCCGCTTCCCGAGCAGCGCGGCTCGCTCGTCCAGGAGGAGAACGCCAAGGCCACCGCGCTGGCGGGCGACTTCCTCTTCCGCGACCTCGCCTCCCCGCTGGGGCGCGTCATCGACGAGCAGCGCCGCCTGAAGCTCAGCCTCTCCAACGACTACCTCATGCCCGGGGGCAACCTCCTCTGCCAGAGCTTCGGCCTGTCGCGCATGACCTGGCCGCGCCGCGCGCTGCTCAAGCGCTGCTCGCGGCGCCTGTGCAAGCGCCTCATCGACCGCTGGATGAGCAAGGACGCCCGACCCGTCGCCGACGAGGTCCGCGAGCACACCGCCGAGCAGTGGGACAAGGCGGGCATGCGGGCGGAAAACCTGATCGAGCGCTTCCAGACGCTCTGCGAGACGCGCATGAAGCAGCCGCCCGAGCGCCTCTTCGCCGGCATGACGAACGGGCTGGTCAACGTCCTGACGCCGAAGAACGTCAACCCCGCCGGGCCGCCGACGTCGATCAACCTGGCGCCGGTCCTGGGCGTGCTGGAGCAATTCGACAAGCTGGTCGGGCTGCCCGACGAGTGCCGCGCCTCGCACCAGAACGCCGAGCCTTCGGTGCTGGAGACGACGATCTCCGACGCCTCGCGCAAGGTCATCGACGACTGCGAGCAGAAGCTCTCCGAGATCGCCGTGCGGCTGATCGAGGACCCGCGCTTCCGGCTCGCCGGCGCGGAGGAGGCGCTGCGGCAGTTCAACCTCATCGTCGAGCAGTCGCTGAAGGCGCAGGAGACGCTGGGCAAGGAGCTGCACGAGCGGTCGATCCAGATCCTCAACAAGATCCAGCAGTTCCTGGAGACGCCCTCGCAGGCCGAAGCGCCGACGATGTCGATCTGGAAGGCGCCCTTCAGCCGCGCCGCCTCGACCAACAACTTCGGCGCCGACCTGCTTGAGCTGGTCCGCAGCTACCCCCGCACACGCTACCACGCCCTGGTGCTGGCGCAGGTGAGCAAGCTCTACGTCGCCCTGCGCGGCTACCTGTCGGACCAGGTCCGCGAGGTCGGCTTCTGCCGCCAGCGCCTCGGCGAGCTGGCCTCCTACGTCCTGCCCGCCGGGTCCGAGGCGGAGCCGCCGAACACCGCCACGCCGCAGCTGCGCGTGCTGCTGCCGGCCAACTGCGCGAACATCGACGACGCGCTTGAGCTGATCGAGACGAGCATCACCCACGACGACCTGCTGGCCTTCGATGAGCGCATGCAGACGCTGATCCGCAAGCAGTACCGCGCCCTCGTCCAGGTGTGCATGGGGACCGCGTCGGTGGTCCGCAACCTGGCGCCCGCGTTCGTCTTCGAAGCCGAGAAGTTCCTCGAACCCCGCTTCCGGGGCAGCAGCGTCGCCGAGATGCTGTTCGCCCAGAAGGAGCAGGAGGGGGGCGACGTCAAGCAGGCCGTGCTGGACGACCTCCTCGAGTTCTTCGACGAGTCCGCCCCTGACCTCGGCCGGCTGTCCGAGTCGAAGGAGATCGCCGTCGCGCTGATCCCCGGCGACGCGCGCGGCAAGGAGATCTTCAACGCCCTGAAGTCGGCCATCCCGCAGGCGTCGGTGCTGGCGAGCGACCGGGCGGACGAGATCGTCTTCTACCGCGAGATCACGCGCGTTTCGCTGCCCGAGCTGGACCAGATGGGGTCGCTGGCGCAGGAGGCGTACCGCCAGCGCATGGCCCTCGACCCGTCGTCGCTGCACAGCCGCGAGGACATCACCGAGTGGCAGCCCGTCGCCGCGCTCAAGCGCTGAGCGGGAAGCCGCCACAGGTGGAGCGCAACCTGTCGCTGCGCGGCCCAGGCCGCGCGCCGCTCCCGCAGGGCAGCGCCTTGGACGGGCAACTGACGGGAAATCGGGCCATCAGGCGATGGCGATGGCGCAAGCGCGTCGAGTCCCGCCTTCCCGCGCCGAAGCCGCATATTGCCGGGACGCCGCTGGCCACGCTCATTTGTCCAGGACTTTTCGGACCTTCAAGGCCAGGGTGCTGGGCGTGAACGGCTTCTGGAGGAACTGGGTTTCGGAGACGAGGACGCCGTGGCGGACGATGGCGTCGTCGGTGTAGCCGGAGAGGTACAGGACCTTGATCGTCGGGACCAGCAGGGCGACACGCTCGGCGGCCTGCCGGCCCCCCAGTTCGGGCATCACCACGTCGGTGACGATCAGGTCGATCGGGCCGTGGTGCCGCTCGGCGATGCGGATTGCCGCGACGCCGCTGTCCGCCTCCAGCACGGTGTAGCCGCACGATTCCAGGATGTGGCGGGTGAGCGCACGGACGCCGTCCTCGTCCTCGACGAGCAGGATCGTCTCGCTGCCGGCCGGCATCGCCTTGCGGGCCTGTGGAGGATGGGCGGCGGTGGCGGGCGTGGAGACGGCGGGGAGGTAGATCTTGAACGTCGTGCCGACGCCGACTTCGGAGTAGACGAACAGGTGCCCGCCGCTCTGCTTGACGACGCCGTAGACGATTGACAGGCCCAGACCGGTCCCCTTGCCCTTCTCCTTCGTGGAGAAGAACGGCTCGAAGACGCGCTCGCGGGTGGCCTGGTCCATGCCGCAGCCGGTGTCGCTGACGGCGAGCATGACGTACGGCCCCGGCGCCACCTCGGCGTGCAGGTGGCAGAAGGTCGCGTCCAGCGTCACGTTGTCCGTCTCGACCGTGATCTTCCCCCCCTGCGGCATCGCGTCGCGGGCGTTGACCACGAGGTTCATCAGCACGTGCTCGATCTGGCCCGGATCGGCGTTCAGGCGGTCCAGGCCGGGCCGCAGCGCCGTCTTCAGGTCGACGTCCTCGCCGACCACCCGCTGGAGCATCGACTCGCAGCCGTCCACGACCGTGTTGAGTTCGATGACGCGCGGCTCCAGGACCTGCTTGCGGCTGAAGGCGAGGAGCTGGCGAGTCAGGGTGGCGGAGCGCTCGCCGGCCTTCCGGATCTCGGTCAGCATCTCGACGCTGGGATCGCGCTCGTCGAGGGTGGCCAGCAGGATCTCGCAGTAGCCGGAGATGATGGTGAGCATGTTGTTGAAGTCGTGGGCGACGCCGCCGGCGAGCTGCCCGACCGCCTCCATCTTCTGGGACTGGCGGAACTGCTCCTCGAGCGAGCGTCGCTCGGTGTTGTCGGCGATGAAGCCGAGCAGGGAGGAGATGTTCCCCTCGTTGTCGCGGAGGGGGACGGTCCAGAGGCTGACATCGACTTGCGAGCGGTTGCGGCGCAGGCATTTCACCTCGACCGCCGAGCGGGACTCCCCCTTCAGCCCGGCGTCGAGAAGGGCGCGGAAGTTCGCCCGGTTCTCGTCGGGGACGAAGGGGGCGGGCCGGCCGAGCACCTCGGCGCTGGTCCAGCCGAAGATCTGCTCGGCGGCGGGGTTCCACATCAGCACCATGTCGCCGGCGTCGAGGGCGACGATGGCGAGCGGCGAGACCTGGATGAGCGTGCGGAGCTTCTGGTTGCTGTCGTGCAGCTCCTGCTCGGCGCGCTTGTGCTCGGTGATGTCGAGGTGGCAGCCGAGCATGCGCAGAGGCCGGCCGGCGGCGTCCGGGAACATCTGGGCGCGGGCCTGGAGCCAGCGGTAGGCGCCGTCCTTGTGGCGCATGCGGTACTCGGCGTTGTAGCCGAGGCGGGGGTTGGCGCGGTACGCCTCCACCTTGGCGACCGTGGGGCCGTAGTCGTCGGGGTGGAGCCTGCTGCTCCATTCGGTGACCTGGTCGGAGACCTCGTGCGGCGCGAAGCCGAGCTGGCGCTTCCACTCCGTCGAGAAGTAGACGCGGTTGGAGGCGAAGTCCCAGTCCCACAGGCCGACGTTGGCGGCCTGGGTGGCCATCTGCAGCCGCGACTCGCTCTCGCGCAGCGTCGCCTCGGCGCGCTTGGCCTCGGTGATGTCGAAGTTGACCCCGAGCAGGGTGGCGACCCGGCCCTGCTCGTCGCGCGTGGCGTTGACCGCCGCCTGGATGTGCCGCACCTGCCCGTCGCGCAGCCGGATGACGCGGTAGCTGAACGACTCCGGCCCCGCCCGCTCCAGCGCGGACTTCAGCTTCCTCTCGGCGTCGGCGAGGTCGCTCGGATGGACCAGGGTCGCCCAGCGCGCGTGGGTCATCGGCTCGGCCAGGGGGACGCCGAACATCGCGTGCATGCGCGGATCCCAGGTCTCCTCGCCCGTCCTCACGTCCCACTCCCAGACCCCCATCTTCGCCGTCTCGGTCGCCAGCGTCAGCCGCTGCGCGTAGGTGCGCAGCTGCTCCTCGGCCTGCTTGCGCTTGGTGATATCGACGAGGATCCCGCGCAGCTTCGCCGGGGCGCCCCCCTCGCAGACGACCGTCACGATGTCGCGCACCCAGACCTCGCGCCCGTCGGCGGCGACCATGCGGTACTCGAGCTCGTGCGTCCGCCCCTCGGCGACCGCCCGGCGGCAGTACTCGGCGGCCCAGTCGCGGTCCTGCGCGTGCAGGTGCTCGCGCCAGAAGCCCGGCTCGTCGAGCCAGCGCTGCACGGGGTAGCCGAGGATCCGCTCCGCCTGCTGGCTGACGAAGGTGAAGCGCAGAGTCGTGGCGTCCGCCTCCCAGACGACGCCGTCCACGCTGTGGATGATCGACTCCAGCTGCTGGCGGAAGCGGCTGGCCGCCTGGACGTGCTTCTCCGCCCGCTTGCGCTCCGTGACGTCCTCGTGCGCGACGAGGGCGCCCCCGCCTTCGAGCGCCGTCGCTTGCAGGAGGAGCCAGCGCTTCTCCTTCGCGGCGCCGAGGACGAATTCGCACGTGAACGTGCGCTGCGAACCCGCCAGCACCGCCTCGACCCCGTCGGCCACCTTGGCGGCGTCGCGGCCGTACGGGCCCGCGCCCCGGCGCACCCCGTCCGGGAAGCCGCCGCCGACCTGGCAGCCCAGGCTGCTCGACGAGCCTTGCATGAGCCGCGACCACGCCAGGTTGACCGCCAGAACTCGGCCCTCCCGGTCCAGCGCCGCGACCTGGCTCGACAGCGCGTCGAGAATCGACTGGCTGAAGCCAGGGTCCGCGAGCAGCGACGGCCCCGTTGTTTCCGCGCTGGAATCGTTGAAGCTCAAAGGGTGTCCCCTTCGTGTGGAATCATGGCGAATCAAGCCGGTGGAACCAGCAGGCCCCGCGTTGGGTGGGCGGGCATCGAAAGACCGCCAAGGAACCCGAAAGGCACTCAGAAGTTCCCGATACTTCCCGCTGGTAGGCCGGAGAAGTTCGCAGCATCCTAACGTAGCTTACGCGCCGGTCAAAGCGCGCACAAGGACAGATTTTTCCGTCGCGAACTTGGACGAGGCCCCGTTGCAACCGCTCGGCACCCCATTAGGCGAACGGCGGGAGAAAACGTACCCATGTTGTTCGGTGAGCGGAAAAGCGGCTCGGTTCGGCCCCCCTCTCCTC
>JAYSSW010000602.1:0-3708 GCA_043720335.1 Planctomycetia bacterium | reverse complement strand
TCCGATCAGCCCAGCAAGACTCCCTCGGCAAAACCACCGGATTCCAGTCTACTCGCGCAAAACCCGCACTTCTAGCCCTGTCGCGGGCCGTTGTTCATTTTCAAGCGAACGGCCTGCGTAAGCTGGCTGGTGGAACCGCGCGGAGATGGTGCATCTTGCAGCTTTTTTGGGCTGCTCACTCCGCGACGCCGTTGATCTTCGCGATCACGGCTTCATGCAGGATGCTGTTCGTCGATAGAACGCCATACTGCTGCAAAGCGCCAGGCAGACCGTAGCGAATTTCCTGCCCGCCTGTGCCGGTCGCGATGCCGCCCGCTTCATCGACGAGCAGATGGCCGGCGCAGAGATCCCAGTCGTGGAACGCGGTGTACGAGTTGAGGTAGACATCCGCTTCGCCGCGTGCGATCAACGCGAGCTTGATGCCGGCCGAGTAGGTTTCGATGATGCACTTGGGGTTGATCGCTTCGACCCAGCGCGACTTCTTGCCCGGCGTGCGCGAACGGCTCTGCGTCAGCGTGCTCGCGGCGAGGTCGGCGACCTTCGTCACCTGGCAGCGCGTCGGTTGTGTTGCGTCGCCGTCGAGCTTCCAGCACCCTTTGCCCAACCCGGCGTAGGTCAGTCGCGCGACCGCGGGTTGCTGCACGACGCCGACGATCATCTTGCCCTTCTCGACGAACGCGATCATCACGGAAAACTCGCCGTTCTTGCGGGCGAAGCCGCGCGTGCCATCGATGGGATCGACGATCCAGACGCGGTCGCCGGTCGCGGCCGCGTTTTTCGCGGTTGCTGTCGATTCCTCGGCGCACAAGGCGTCGCCTGGGAATCGCGAGCGGATCGCCTGGAGGATGATCTCCTGCGACTGCCGGTCGGCGTGCGTCGAGATGTCGGCCGGGGCGTCGGGGATCGCCTGGAACCGGGCGTACTCGTCGCGCAGGTAGGCGCTGGCCTGGGCAGCGGCGTCCAGCGCGGCCGCCATTTCCTCGTCGTGCATCCGGTCTGCTCCTTCCGTGAATCGGCTACAGCTCCGCTTCCTCGGTGATGGGCGAAGTGGCGGCGGCGAGGCTTGCGAACTCGCTGAACTCCAGGTAGACGAGGTGGCGGTACAGGTCGTTCGATTCGAGCAGTTCGCGGTGGTCGCCGGCCGCTTCGATCTTGCCGTTGTGCAGCAGGAAGACCTGGTCGCAGCTTTTGATCGTCGACAAGCGGTGCGGCAGGAAGATGACCGTTCGGCCCGGCAGCACGCGCTGCAGCGTGTCGTCGATCATGGCTTTCGTGTCGTCGTCGAGCGAGGTGGGGGGCTCCTCCAGCACGAAGAGAGCCGGGTCGCGCAGGATCGCGCGAGCCAGCGCGACGCGGAACTTCTCGCCGAGGTTGAGGGCGTGCCCCATCTCGCCGATCGGCGTCTCGTAGCCTTGGGGCAGGTTCTGGATGAACTGGTGGGCGTGGGCGAGCTTGGCCGCCTCGATGACGCGCGGGAGCGGGTAGCTGGTGTCGCCGCAGCCGATGTTGTTGGCGACGGTGTCGTTGAAGACAAGGTTGTGCTGCATGACGAAGGCGATCTGCGCCCGCAGCGAGTCGAGCGTGACCCAGCGGAGGTTCTTGCCATCGACGCGGATCTCGCCGGTGGTCGGGTCGAGGAAGCGCGGAAGCAGGTAGACGAGCGACTGCTTCTCCATGTCGTCGAGGCCGACGAGGGCGACGCGGGTGCCGGCACGGATGCTCAGCGACACGCCGCGCAGCAGCTTTCGGCCTGTGCCAGGCTCCTTGAGCGTGACCTTGTCGAACTCCAGCACATTCGCAAGCCCCGGCAGGAACTCGGCGCCGATGGCCTGGCCGACGCCGCCCGTCCGGTCGAGGAAGCTGAACAGCACGCGGGCGGAATCGCGGCTGCGGCGCAGGCTGCGGCGCGCGTCGAGCAGCCGCACCGAAGGCCAGTACAGGCTGACGAGAGCGATTGTCAGAGTGACGGCGCTGGTGACGCCAAGCTGGCCCTGGAGGACGACGTAGCCCGCCACGAACATGAGCAGCAGCGACGCGAACAAGCCGAGCAGGACGAAGAGAGGCCGGTAGATCGCCTCGCCCCGGTAGCGCTGGAGCTGCGCCTGGGCGTAGCCGCTCAGCTGCCGTTCGACGCGCGACTGGTTGAACAGCTCCATGAGGTAGACCTTCACGAGCCGCATCAGCATCAGACTTTCCTGGATCAGCGCGAGCTGGTCGGCGGAGCGCAGCTCGGCGATCCGGCCCTTGCCCCGGAAGTACGTCGCGACCTGCCCGCCAACGATCCAGACGAGCACGGCGAACAGCAGGAACGCCAGCGACAGCCAAAAGTTGACGAGCAGCGCGAAAAGGAGCGTCAGGCCGAATTTCACCGGGTCGCGGTAGGCGACGGTGAGCCAGAGGTACAAGCCGTCGTGGACGCCTTCGAGATGCCGGGTCGAGACGCTGACCGCCTCGCTCGGCCCCAGGGCGCGAAAGGCGAGCGTTCCCAAGCGATGCGTGTGGTGGTAGATGGCGCGGCGCATGCGCGTCACCGCTTCGATGGTCGACAGGGCGGCCATGTAGTTCGACAGGAACATCAGCCCGAAGCGAAGCAGCACGAGAATGGAAGCGAGGACGAACAACAAGGACAAATAGTAGGTGTCGCCGTAGCGCCACATCCAGTCGTTCCAGCTGGCGAGCTGGCAGACCAGCCAGCCCCGGTAGGTCGAATGGGAGCGCACGACGAGGCTGAGCAGGCCGAAATCTTCAAGCGGTTGGTAGATGGCGGCGTCAAGGCCGCGCCGCGTGATCGTTTTATTGATCTTGTAGCTGACCAGCTGCCCGGCACGTTCGCCGACACATTCAGTCATCAGGCCGGGGAGTTGCACCAGCCACAGGACGGAAAGCTCACGGTGCGTGAGATGGTCAGCCGTCTTGCCGGCGAACCAGTCCTTGGCGTTGGATTCGGCGACGCCGAGCTGCTTGAACGCGTCGTGGACCTCCTTCAACCGGGCGGATCGTGCCGGCTCGTCGTCGGGAAGCGCGAGTTCCTGCAGGAAGTGCGACTTCTCGGCGGCGGGCAGCTGCTGGAAGCTGGCGATCTCGCCGCGGTTGACCATCAGGTCGATGAACAAGGCGAGCGTGGCCAGCATGCCGGCGTAGAGAACCGCTGTCCCCACCGAGGAGAGGATGGCGAGCCACTTGGCGACCGGGTGGTAGCTGAGGAATTTCTGGGCACGCTCGAAGGCGTTGGTTTCCATGGATCGCATCCGCAGATCAGGGCCAGGAGACACCTAGCCTTCATTGTACCAGAGAGGGGCGGGGCCAAGAGAAGCCCCCTGCCCCGTCCGTCTGCGAATTCGTGGAACGAAGTGGTTGATGTGACGGTCGGGCGGACTCTCACGACACGTCGCGGTCCTCGAACAGGACCAATCCCAGCAGCGTCGCGATTCCCGCGTACAGCAGCGCGTAGATCACCACGTTGAGCGTGTAGATCGAGTACTGCACCGGGTCGAGCGGCACGTCGCGGACGATCGCGCTGCCCACGTCGAACAGGTCGAGGTCGGGCAGGATGGTGCCGAACAGTTCGGAGACGAACTCGATCAGCTTGAACCGGCCGCGCGAGACTTCGGAGATGACCGGGGTGAGATGGCCGAGGAAGAAGACCAGGATGCAGAGGGGGATGTTGACGAGCATCGGCAGGCGGGTGGCGACGGCGACGGCGACGGC
>JAYSSW010000601.1:0-7764 GCA_043720335.1 Planctomycetia bacterium | reverse complement strand
CGCCGACCCCGCCGCCTAGCGGCAGCGGGCTTGATGACGTCGATTCGCTTCCTCGCGCTACAACCGGCGCAGCAGTTCGGGGAGCGTCGTGCCGGACGGGCCGAGAAGCAGCGCATCGACGAGTCCGCTGGCGGCGGACGGGACGAGGTTCGCTTCGATCACGCCGGCGCCGCTGGCTTTGGCGAGTTCGATCAGGCCCGCCGCCGGGTAGACGACGGCGCTGGTGCCGACGACGAGGAAGCAGTCGCACGTCTGGACCTGATCGATGGCTTCGGACCAGATCGCCTCCGGCAGTGACTCCTCGAACCAGACCACGTCGGGGCGCAGCATGCCGTCGCAGTGGGCGCAGCGGGGCAGGTCGGCGAGCGCTTCGACGCCGCGATCCTCGACGCGCTCGCACTGGCAGCAGCGCGTCCGCCGCAGGGCGCCGTGGATCTCGAGGACGTGCCGGCTGCCGGCGACCTGGTGCAGCCCATCGACGTTCTGCGTGACGAGCGTGAAGCGGTCGCTGCCGAGGCGATTCTCAAGCTCGACCAGGGCCGCGTGCCCCGCGTTCGGCTTCACCGCGGCGAGGCCCGCGCGTCGCGCGTTGTAGAAGCGCCACACCATCGCCTGGTCGCGCTGGAACGCGCGCGGCGTAGCCACGTCCTCGACGCGATGCCCTTCCCACAGCCCGCCCGCGCCGCGGAACGTGGCCAGCCCGCTCTCGGCGGAGATGCCCGCCCCGGTCAGCACCGCGACTCGCTCCGCTGCACGCAGCATGCGAACGGCCTGCTCCATCGCCATTTCGCCAGGCTTTTCCGCTGACATGAGCTGCTCTCCCATCCACTCCGCCACGAACTCGACAGGTTCGGACCAGCAAGCCGCCGCCGGAAACGATCCCGTGCTCGTCCTGCTTCGTCATGCGAAGCAGCCAATCCGGCTCGACATGCTCAGCGCGGGCACGCATGGGTCGGCTACCGTCCATCTCGCATCGCGCGAATGAAAACGAGAAGGGGAGCACGTCGCAGCGACAGGCTCCCCTTCTCGTTTTCGTTGGCTTGGTTGACGCGAAATCAGCTCGCCGGGGTTTCCGGGGTCGGTTCGCTGGCGGCGGGCGTTTCGACGGGGGCGGGAGCGGGGGCCGGCATCGGCTCGACCTTCGGGGCCGGGGCGGCGGGCTTCTTCGGCTTCGTCTCGCCGGCCTTCAGCAGTTCGAGGAAGGCGGTGCGGCCGGCGTCGCCGAGGCGGTGCTCGTGGCGCTTCAGGATGCGGGTGTAGCCGCCCGGACGGTCCTTGAAGCGGGGGCCGATGTCGCTGAACAGCTTCTGCACGATGGTGCGGTGGTCGGCGTCGTCCTTGTCGCCGGGCACGACCTCGGCGTCGGAAGTGCTGCCCAGGCGGGCCGACACCAGGCGGCGGGCGTGCAGGTCGCCGCGCTTCGCGAGGGTGATGAGCTTCTCGATGAAGGGGCGGACCGCCTTGGCCTTCTCGACGGTGGTGATGATCCGTTCATGGCGGATCAGGGCCATCGTCAGGTTGCGGTACAGGGCGAGGCGATGCGAAGCGTTGCGGTTCAGCTTGCGGCCGGCTCGACGGTGTCTCATGTCAGGTTCCTTTCCATGGTCCGCTCGGGGCGGCGATGGAACTCCTCTTGGTGTCTCAACTCAAACAGGCGAGGGCGGCACGCCTACACGCGGCGCGGCGGCATCTTCATGCCCAGGAGCAAGCCGTGCTCGGACAGCTTGATCTTCACTTCCTTCAGCGTCGTCTCGCCGAAGTTGCGGACCTCCAGCAGCTCGTCCTCGGAGCGGCTGACCAGGTCGCGGACCGTCGTGATCTGCTCCGACTCCAGGCAGTTCGTCGCACGGACCGACAGCTCCAGCTCGGCCAGGCTCATGTTGAGCTTGCGCTCGAGGTCGTGGTCGACGTGCTCCGACGAGACGGCCGCGTCGGCGCGCTCGTCGAGCATCATCTCGGGGCCAGGCTCGGCGTACTGGATGAACGGGTTCAGGTGCTTGCGCATGATCTTCGCCCCTTCGACCAGGGCGAGATGCGGTCCGATGGTGCCGTTCGTCCAGATCTCGATGACGAGCTTGTCGTAGTTGGTGCGCTGGCCGACGCGGGTCTCCTCGATCTCGTGCTTCACTCGCACAACCGGGGAGAAGCTCGAATCGACAGGGATGATGCCGATCTCGCGCTCGCGGCCGGCGTTGTCGTCGGCGGTGCGGTAGCCTCGACCGTTCTCGACGGTCATCTCGACCACGAAGGGGACGTCGTCGGTCATCGTGGCGATGATGTGCTCGGGGTTGAGGATCTGCACCGTCTCGTCGGCGATGATGTCGGCGGCCTTGACGACGCCCTTGTTGTGGCGTTCGATGCGGATGGTCTTGGTCTGCTCGCTGAGGTTCTTGACGACCAGGCTCTTGATGTTGAGGATGATGTCGGTCACGTCCTCGACGACGCCGGGAATGGTGGTGACCTCGTGCATCACGCCCTGGATCTTGACACGGGTGACCGCGCTGCCTTCGAGGCTGGAGAGCATGATGCGGCGCAGGCTGTTGCCGACGGTGACGCCGAAACCGCGCTCGAACGGCTCGGCGTAGAACTTGCCGTACGTGTCGGTGAGCGTCTCGCGGTCGCAGGAGAGCCGATTGGGGAGTTCCAGGCCACGCCACTTGATGCGCATGTCGATCCTCCGAGAATGCCGCTCGAAAAAGGCGGCCAGATTGCACGGGCCAGACTGGGGCCGACCGGGAATGGATGCGGGGGTACGGGAAGCCCGCCGAGCACAGGCTGGCGGGCTTCGATGATATTTAGCGGGAGCAGACTTCGATGATGAGCTGTTCCTTGAGTTCCTTGTCTTTGGCCAGGCGGGGATCGACGTCGCCGCGGGTGGGGAGGCGGGTCAGCCGGCCCTCGGGGGGCTCGCTGCCGGTGATCTCCAGGAAGTCGGGAACGGGCTGCATCGGCGCTTGCAGATTGAGCTTGGTCAGCTCCAGGCTCGACTTGCGGGTCTTGACCGTAATGAGGTCGCCAGTTTCGAGGATCAGGCTCGGGATGTTGCAGTGCTTGCCGTTGACCTGGATGTGGCCGTGCGTGACCAGCTGGCGGGAGGCGGCGCGGGAGGGGGCGAAGCCGAGGCGGTGCACGACGTTGTCGAGGCGGCGCTCCAGCAGGCTGAGCAGCATCTCGCCGGTGTTCTCGCGGGACCGGGCGGAGATCTCGAAGTAGCGGCGGAACTGGCGCTCGAGCAGGCCGTAGAACCGCTTGAGCTTCTGCTTCTCGCGCAGGCGGGTGCCGTACTCGCTGAGCTTGCCGCGGCGGTTGTGCATGCCGGGGGGCGTGTTGCGGCGTTCGAGGGCGCACTTCGGGCTTTCGCAGCGGCTCCCCTTGAGGTAGAGCTTCACGCCTTCGCGGCGGCACATCTGGCAGACGGAGTCGACGTTGCGGGCCATGTTTTCTTTTCGATCCGTGCAAAGGAAGGACGAAACCACGTGTCGTTTCACAGCACCGCATCCCGCGCGGGCCGTTTCGTCCAGGGACTTTGGAGTTCTCCACCACCGGCCCGCCCGATCAAACATCCGGGGGCGGGCTTGTTGACTAAACGCGGCGCTTCTTGGGGGGACGGCAGCCGTTGTGCGGCAGGGGCGTCACGTCCTCGATCGCCTTGACCGTCAGGCCGCCGGCCTGCAGCGCGGTGACAGCGGACTCGCGGCCTGAGCCGGGGCCTTTCACCTTGACCTCAATCTCCTTCATGCCGAACTTCAGCGCCTTCTCGGCGCAGATCTCGGCGGCGCGCTGGGCGGCGAAGGGGGTGCTCTTGCGGCTCCCCTTGAAGCCGACCGTGCCCGCCGAGGCGAAGCAGAGCGTGTCGCCGTTCGTGTCGGTGATCGTCACGATCGTGTTGTTGAACGTCGACTTGATATGGGCGACGCCACGGCTGACGTTGCGGCGTGTCTTGCGTTTCTTGCTCTTGGCCACGGCAAGGAGTCCTCATGCAAAACGAAGTGCCCGACCACGGTCAGGTCGGGCCTCGTGTACGTTTTTCCAAGCGGTTCTATTAACGATAGGAATGCGCGGCGGATTGGCAAGGCTGGGCGAGCCATTTGCATGCCGGGGGTCCGGCGCGCGCGTGACGCGATCAAGCCGCCTTTCGGGCTAGCGCATTTCCTTGACGCCCTTCTTGCCGGCGACCGTCTTGCGCGGACCCTTGCGGGTGCGGGCGTTGGTGCGGGAGCGCTGGCCGCGAACCGGCAGGCCGCGACGATGGCGCGAGCCGCGGTAGCAGCCGATCTCCTTCAGGCGGGCGATGTTCTGCGCGATCTGGCGGCGGAGCGGCCCTTCGACCGTGTATTCGCGGTCGAGGATGACGGCGAGGCGGGCGGTCTCCTCCTCGTTCAGTTCCTTCGCCTTACGCAGCGGATCCACCTTGGCCTTGGCGCACAGCTCCAGCGAAGTGGACGGCCCGATGCCGTAGATGTAGCGCAGCGAGATGTGCGTCGCTTTGTCGTTCGGCAGGTCGATACCGAGGATACGCGGCATAGCGGGACTCCTTAGCCTTGACGCTGTTTGTGGCGCGGATTGGTGCAGATCACGAAGACGCGCCCTTGCCGCTTAACGAGCTTGCAGTTTTCACAGATGCGTTTGACGCTGGCACGAACTTTCATGGCATCCTCACGGGAACGGGCAATCCATCCTGCGAAACGCGGAAAAAGCATTGTACGCCTGTCGCGCAGCGCAGCAAGTGGAACACCTATTCTAAGACGACAACCCGTTTCGGCAAGCGGATTGCATCGCCAGGGGCGGTTCGCGTGGGAAAAACGAAGAAATTCCTGGCGATCATCGCGCGAATTTCCCAGCCAGACAAGCGAAAAGCATATAGCCCCCGGCTTGCCGGGGGTGAGGTGTGACTCACGGCCGTTTTCATTGAAACTGCCGTGTGCCGCGTCCCATCCCCGACAAGCCGGGGGCTATATGCCGTCGGTTTTCGAGTCTGGCCGCAGGCTGACCAGCTGCCTACAGGCGGAAGGTGTCGTTGCCGGCCCCGCCGTTGTACTGGTCGTTGTCGGCGCCGCCGGAGAGGAAGTCGTTGCCGGCTTCGCCGAAGAGCTTGTCGCGGCCGGCGTCGCCGAAGAGGCGGTCGTTGCCGTTGCCTCCCTTGAGGACGTCGTCGCCGTCGCCGCCGGACAGGAAGTCGTTGCCGTCGTCGCCCTTGAGGGTGTCGTTGCCCTTCTGGCCGAAGATGGAGTCGTTGCCGGCGCCGCCGGACATGGAGTCGTTGCCGTCGCCGCCGCAGAGCAGGTCGAGGCCGGCGTCGCCGAAGATGGCGTCGGCGCCGGCGTCGCCGTCGATGGTGTCGTTGCCCGCGTCGCCACGGAGGAGGTCGTTGCCGTCGTTGCCCCGGATGGCGTCGTCGCCGTCGCCGCCACGGATGTCGTCGTTGCCTGCGTTGCCGACGAGGAAGTCCTTGCCGGCGTCGCCGCGAAGGATGTCGGCTCCGGCGTCGCCGAAGAGGGCGTCGGCCCCGGCGCGGCCGATGAGGACGTCGGCGCCGGTTCCGCCGCGGATCGAATCGCTGTTGCCGCCGCCGTTGATCGTGTCGTTGCCGGCCCCGCCGTCGGCGACCAGCTTGAAGTTGGTGAGGTTGTTGAAGAAGTCGTTGCCGCCGTTGCCGGCGTAGTTGATGGAGGAGACGTCTTCGAGGTCGAAGTCGCGGTCGAAGCTGTCGATGTCGCCATCGGCTTCGAACTCGGTCACATGCACCTTCACTTCGTCGCCGACGATCGAGACCACCACGTTTTCCTTGATATTGTCGCCCACGATCGTGAGGATGCCATTGTCGAGGCTGACGCTGGTAGCGCTCATGGCGAGCCGGCTTTCCATCCCTTCAAGGGACGGGCGGAAGCTGCTCTTGCGGGCGGTGGTGGAACGAAGCAGGCGGCGAGTGAAGGAAGCGAACATGCGAGTGTCTCCGGAAGGCGGTTTTGGTGGCTGGTGTCTTCGATGGAAAAAGAAGCAAAGCAGCCCGCGTGCCAAGCAACATGCGGAAAGCCGATCAATCGACGCAAGATGAACGATGATTTATGGTTACGATTTCTATATGCCGACGAGTGAAGAACGTGGGCAGCGATCACTGCCATGCGAAATGACATAGAAAAGAGACATGAAAAATCAAATCGACTACATTCTGCCCGTCCTGGATCTGATGCACGGCCTGGTCGTGCGCGGCGTCGCAGGGCGGCGCGACGAATATCGGCCGCTCGTCAGCCCGCTCGCGGGTTCAGCGGAGCCGTTGGCGATCGCACGGGCGTTCCGCTCGAATTTCGGCTTCGACGAAATGTATGTCGCCGACCTCGACGCGATCCTTGGCGTAGCCCCGGCGGGCGAACGGTATGCAGCGCTGCAAGCGGACGGCTTCCGACTGTGGATTGACGCCGGACTGAGCGATGCCGACGACACGAAGATCGACGCCTTGAGCGAAGTTCACCGCGTCATCGTGGGATTGGAAACGGTCGCCGGGCCTGACGCGCTCAAGCGATTGTTCGACCGTGTCGGCCCGGAGCGGCTGGTCTTCTCGCTCGACCTGAAAGGGGGCCGGCCGCTCGCCAGCGCCGAGTGGGGCGGAGCCGACCCGTGGTCGATTGCGGAACGGGTGCGCTTGCTGGGTGTGGCGCGGATCGTCGTGCTGGACCTGGCGGATGTCGGCATGGGCCGGGGCGTCGGCACCGAGGCGTTCTGCACCCGGCTGCGACTCGCCGACCCACGACTCGAAATCATCGCCGGCGGCGGCGTGCGCGGCGTCGGCGACGTGCAGCGCCTCGTCGAGCTCGGCGTCGACCGCGTCCTCGTCGCCTCCGCGCTGCACGACGGGCGGATCGAACCTTGACGTGGGGCACGTTTGCAACGTGCCTGAAGCTTTCGGCACGTTGCAAACGTGCCCCACGGCCGAGGCAAGGGGCTGACGAATTCCGCCGGATCGGTTATGATGGCTTTGGGAGCGTGCCAGAGGTTTGACATGTGCTTTGCTGACGATCTCTTTGCGAGCGATTTCATTAAAGAACACAGCGGCGAGCTGCTTATCCTGGCGTTGACGGTGCTGATCCTCGTCACGCTGGTCATCCTGGTCCCCCAGCTGCTGCGAGCCAACGCCCGCCGCTGGGACTTGATCCACGAGGAGCGGATGCGGTCGCTGGAGATGGGTTTCCCGCTGCCGGACTACGACGACCGCTCGGTCGTCGCGGGCCGCACCGCCATCCTGGTGCCGATGGTCGTGATGATCACCGTGGGAACGGTGACGTGCTTCCTGGTCGCCTACAAGACCGAGAACCTGTTCCCGGTGACGCTGACCGCCTGGGTCGTCGCGGGGGTCGTCAGCCTGGCCGCCATCACGGGGGGCGTCGCGCTGCTGGGCCAGCTCGCCCGCATCGAGAACGGCGAGAAGGACCGGGACGAGGACGACGACGGAATCCCGAAGTACGACGAGTCCGAGACGCGCTGAACGCCAAAGTTTAGCCGTTCGCCTACGGCGAACGCGGGGATGACACCGCGCAACGATGCTGGTCCTGCAAGTGCGCCAAGTCCGCGCTCGCCGTAGGCGAGCGGCTAAACTCCCCCTCCATACAACAACCGCATGAAGAAGCTCCTGCTTTCCTCCGCGCTGGTTCTCGTCGCGCTGCTGCTCCTGCGCTTCTCGTTGTACACCGTCGACGCGACGGAGTACGCCTTCGTCACGGTGCTCGGCCAGCACGTCGCCACGTTCGACGGCGCCGACAACGACGGCGG
>JAYSSW010000600.1:0-1637 GCA_043720335.1 Planctomycetia bacterium | reverse complement strand
CAGCGAATCCGGTCACGGAGTGACCGGACCACATTCAGCACCGAGAAGAAGCCATGACGAACGACGTGATTCTGTCCATCCAGGCCCGCGAGATCCTCGACAGCCGCGGCAACCCGACGCTCGAAGTGGACGTGACCCTGAGCTGCGGCACGATCGGCCGGGCGGCCGTCCCGAGCGGGGCCAGCACCGGGGCGCACGAGGCGGTCGAACTCCGCGACGGCGACAAGGGCCGCTACCTCGGCAGGGGGACGCTCCACGCCGTCCGCAACGTCCACGACGCCATCGCCCCGGCCCTCGCCGGGTTCGACGTGTTCGACCAGGTCCGGCTCGACCGCCGGATGCTCGAACTCGACGGCACCCCCAACAAGGCGAAGCTCGGCGCCAACGCCATCCTCGGCGTCTCCCTCGCCGTCGCCCACGCCGCCGCCTCCTCCCTGGGCGTCCCCCTCTACCGCTACCTCGGCGGCGTCAACGCCAAGGTCCTGCCCGTCCCGCTCATGAACATCCTCAACGGCGGCAAGCACGCCGACAACAACATCGACTTCCAGGAGTTCATGGTCATGCCCGTGGGCGCCGAGTCGTTCCGCGACGCGCTGCGCATGGGGGCCGAGATCTTCCACAGCCTGAAGAACGTGCTGCACGACAAGCACTACAACACCTCCGTCGGCGACGAGGGGGGCTTCGCTCCCAGCCTCAAATCGACCGGCGAGGCGTTCGAGGTGATCGCCGCCGCGATTGAAAAAGCTGGCTACAAGCTCGGCCAGGACATCTTCTTCGCCCTCGACCCGGCTACCACCGAGCTGTTCGAGGAGGCCAAGAAGAAGGGCAAGACCGGCTACTGCTTCTTCAAGAGCGATCCCGACAAGATCGTCAGCAGCGACGAGATGATCGACCTCTGGAAAGGCTATGTCGCCAAGTGGCCCATCCTCTCCATCGAGGACGGGCTGGCCGAGGACGACTGGGATGGCTGGCAGAAGATCACCCGCGAGCTGGGCGACAAGGTCCAGCTCGTTGGCGACGACCTGTTCGTCACCAACGTCAAACGCCTCCAGGAAGGCATCGACAAGAAGGCGGGCAACAGCATCCTCGTGAAGGTCAACCAGATCGGCACCCTCACCGAGACGCTCGACGCCATCGAACTCGCGCGCCGCAACGGCTTCACCTCGATCATCAGCCACCGCAGCGGCGAGACCGAGGACACGACGATCGCCGACATCGCCGTCGCCACCAACGCGGGCCAGATCAAGACCGGCTCGGCGTGCCGCACCGACCGCATCGCCAAGTACAACCAGCTGCTGCGCATCGAGGAGCAGCTCGGCAGCGACGCCCGCTACGGCGCGTCGCTGCTGCGCAGGTAGCGCGCAAGTAGCCGCCGCGCCGCCGGCCCGTGGAGTGAACGCAGCATGTGGGAGCAACTGACCGAAGTCTGGTTGCCCCGCGTGCTGTTTTTTTTCACGCTGGCGGTCGCGGCCCTGCTCCTCGCAGCGATCACTGCCGCTCCGTGGCTGACCTCGGCCTGGCCTGCCGCGCCGCGAATCGTGCATCTCTTCGCCGACGACGCCACCGTGCGCCGCGTCGCGGGCGCCAGCGCGGTCGGCCTGGTCGTGACGGCGTTCGTCTTCTTCCGCGCGAAAGCC
>JAYSSW010000599.1:0-7787 GCA_043720335.1 Planctomycetia bacterium | reverse complement strand
CCCGCCGCCCCGCGCCGGTCAACGTTCGCTTGGAGCTCCGGCTCGGACTTGTCGCCCCCAACCATCCGTGTCGGACGAACGAGTTGGGCGGGTCGAGCAACACGAGGCGCATCAACCGAGTCGATGGCGTTCCCCCCGCTCCGCAATCCGCAATCCGCAATCCGCGATCCGCCGTTAGATCACGTCGGCGAAGGAGTCCTCGACCTTGCGGAAGTAGAAGCAGCCCAGGAAGAAGAAGGCGACGGAGGAGGCGCAGCCGAAGGCGAGCATGCCCCAGGGGATGTCGCCTCCGAGCAAGGCGGCGCGGAAGGCGGCGATGAGGCCGGTCATGGGGTTGAGGGCGAGGACGACATGCATCCAGGGGGCGAGTCGGTCGGAGTTGGTGAAGATGTCCATGTAGATGCTGGGGGTGGCGTACATCCAGAACTGGACGAGGAAGGGGATGACGTAGCGGAAGTCGCGGTAGGCGACGTTGAGGGCGGCCAGCAGCGTGCCGACGCCGGTGGCGGCGAGGAAGAGCATGGCGACGAGGAACGGCAGCAGGGCGAGCTGCCAGGTGAAGTGGACGCCGTCGTCCTCGATCCAGAGCCAGCAGCACAGGACCATCGCGAGCAGGAGCAGGCAGGCGACGACGAAGTCGACGACGGCGGCGCCGACGGCGGCGAAGGGGACGGCGAGGCGCGGGAAGTAGATCTTGGTGATGAGCCTTTCCGAGCCGACGACGCTGTTGCCGGCGCTGGCGATGGCGGTGGCGAAGAAGGTCCAGGGGACGAGGCCGGCGAAGGCGAAGACGGGGTAGGGGACGCCGCCGGACTCGACCGCCGCGAGCCGGCCGAAGAGGATGGTGAAGACCGCCATCATCATGAGGGGCTGCAGGATGGCCCAGGCGGCGCCCAGCGCGGTTTGCTTGTAGCGCACCTTCACGTCGCGCCAGGCGAGGAAGTAGAGCAGGTCGCGGAAGGTCCACAGCTCGGCGAAGTTGATGAGCTGCCAGCCCGTGGCGGGGCCGATCACCGTCTCGGCGTGCGCGGCGTGGGCGGCAGCGGCGGGCTGCGTCGTGGGGGGCGATTCCTGGGGGTTCCTCGCGACCTACACGCGGTTGATGAACACCCGGACGAAGACATAGAGCACGGCCAGGTAGCCCACGCCCCACATCGCGAATCGTCCCATCATGGCCGTGTCGAACTTCAGCGGAGGCGGCGGGGGCAGGCACCAGCGCGACGCGATCCGCGTGGTGGACGCCGCCATCGCCAGCACCAGGTACGTCGGCAGGATGTAGCAGATCGACAGCGACGCCATGCCGACGCAGTACGCCACCGTCGACGCGAGGACGTAGGGCTGCACCGCGCGCATCTCCGGCTGGAGCATGAGAACCTTTCTACTGCCCAGGCGGGTCAACGACCAAAGCGCGGTCACGAAAGCGCCCAGGAAAAGGCAGCCGCCGGCGATCCCCAGGTCGGCGAAGCCCTGGAGGTAGGAGTTGTGGGCGAGGTGCTTGAACTCGTAGCCCTCCCTGCGGACGTCGTCGCCTTCCTCGCCGAGCGGCATCCCCTTGCCGAACGGCAGGGCGCCGCGGAACTCGTCCAGCCAGTCGCTCCAGAGGTGGACGCGCGACATCGACGTGCTGGAGCGGTCGAGGTTGATCTCGGTGGCGCGTCCCCCGAACAGCAGCAGCAGCGTGGGCACGCCGACCGCGCCGAGCAGCGCGGCGCGGCGCCAGCCGTAGCGGGCGGCGAAGCAGACGCCCAGCCCCGCGACCAGCGCCAGGAAGCCCCCGCGCGAGAAGGTGAGGTAGGCGGCCGTCCCGAACAGCAGCGTCGTGCCGGCCCAGAACAGCTTGACGAGCGGGTTCCTGTCGTTGAGCAGGAAGTGCACGCTGAGCGGGATCATCATCGCCAGCACGGTGCAGAACTCGTTGGGGTCGTTGAGGATGCCGGTCCCCTTGAGGCGGACGCCGCGGCCGGCGACCGACACGTCGGGCAGCGGCTTGAGGGCGGGGATGTCGAGCACCTCGAAGAAGCACAGGACGGCCAGGCCGGCGGTGACCGAGGCGAACGAGAGCAGCCAGCGCTGCACCGCCAGCAGCCGCGCCGGCGTGTTGACCAGGCTGACGAACAGCAGGAAGTAGGCGATGATCTTGGCGAACCAGACGCCGGTGCGCCAGGCCTGTTCCAGATTGCCCGCCAGGAACTGCGGGATCAGCACGGCGACGAAGATGCCGAGCACGCACAGGGCGATCGGCTTGGTGTCGAGCGGCTGGTCGGCCAGGTAGGCGAGGATGTCGCCGAACGACGCCAGCAGGCAGGCGACGATCACGTAGAAGTAGATCTCCACCCCCTGCCAGCCGGGCACGATCTCGGCGGGCCGGATGAACAGCGCGGCGTTGACCAGGATGAAGAGGAAGAACGCCATGAAGGCCCTGGGGGAAGAACCAGGAAGCGGGAAACCCGAAGACGAAAGCAGCTTGTTTGCTCCCCTCTCCCCCTTACGGGGAGAGGGGCCGGGGGTGAGGGGACATCCCACGTCGGGGATCATTGAAGCATCGAAAGCCCAGGGACAGCCATCCCTGGGGATGGCATCCCCAGGGACGGCTGTCCCTGGGCTTTCATCATTTCTCTTTCAACCGACGTGGGACAACCCCTCACCCTCGGTCCCTCTCCCCGGAGGGGCGAGGGATGCTCACGCCTCGCCAGGACCGCGAGCGGGTTGCCGGTTGCTTCGTCACGGCGCCGGCGTCATCGCCTGCAGTGGCGCTTCGGCGTGCACCGGGGGCAGCGGCGCCTCGACACGCGCCGGCTCGGCGTGGGGCAGCGCCGCGCACAGCGCCTGGTACTCGCGTTCGATGGCGTGCTTCGAGTCGAACTGGAACACCGCCCGCAGCAAGCCGAACGGGACGCCGGCCATCTTGAAGAACGTGGCGGCGTAGATGCGCAGGTCGAGCCACAGCCCCACGTGCCGGACGTAGTGCAGGTCGTAGGCGAGCTTCAGGCGGACGCTGTCGAGGTCGCTGTCGGGGGGGAGCTGCACCTGGGCGATCCCGGTGACGCCGGGGCGCACCTGCAAGCGGTCGCAGTAGTGCGGGACGGCCTGGGCGAGTTGCGGGACGAACTCGGGCCGCTCGGGGCGCGGGCCGATCAGGCTCATCTCGCCACGCAGCACGTTCCACAGCTGGGGCAGCTCGTCGAGGTGCGTCTTGCGGAGGAAGCGGCCGACGGCGGTGACGCGGGCGTCGCCGGGCTGCGACCAGCGGGCGCCGGTCAGGCTTTCGCAGTTGTAGGTCATGGTGCGCAGCTTGAAGATGGTGAAGGGCCTGCCGCCGCGCCCCAGGCGGGTCTGCGTGTAGATGACGGGGCCGGGGGACGACAGCTTCACCAGCAGCATCGAGAAGAGGACGAGCGGAGCGGTGAGGACAAGCAGGACGAGGGCGAGCGCGAAGTCGAAGACGACCTTGCCCTGGACGTACCAGGAGGCGGGGACGAGCGGCGCGGAGGAGGCCGTGCGTGCGCCGGCGGGGCGTCCAGGGCTTGCGACCGACTGCGTGAAGCTCAACATCGACATCCAACACCTCGTCCTGGAGCACCAACGGGCCGCTTTTCCGTGAAGCACGCCCTGCAACCGAATCAACGCCCGTCCGCTTCCGCCTGCGCATTTCGCGAAGGGAACAGCGCGCGGCCGGCCTCCGGGAGGAACTGCCGGGCGAAGTCCTGCACCACGCCAGGCCCGGCCGACGCGCCGGACAGGCCCGTGAGGTCGTGCGAGACGTAGAGCTTGTAGAGGAACGGCTGTCCCCGGAAATGCCAGCGCGGGCTTTCGGGGGCCTGCCACAGCCCGTCGGCGTTCCAGCCCCAGTACAGCTTCAGCTCGGTCGTGATGCCGGCCTTCTTGCTGAACTTGGCGGTCCAGAAGCGGCCCAGCGGCTCGCCCAGCTCGGATTGGAAATCGACGGGGGCGGGGCGGTCGGCCATCTCGTAGCCCGCGCTGCGGTAGCAGATCTCCGGCGTGTGGACCGCCATCCGGCCGGCGCGTCCCCCCATGAGGATGACCAGCAGCGAGGTCTTGAGCCGTTCGCTCGTGTACGAGCGCATCCAGTGCTTCTGCGCACCGGCCGCCTGGAACGTGCGCTCCTCGGTGTCGAGGGGCGCCCCTTTCCAGTCGCCGATGTCGAAGGGGACCTGCGCGACGCGCGCGCACGCCTCGTCCAGCTCCGGGTTGGCGCCGGCGACGTTGCGGTACGCGGCGCCCCCAACGAGCAGGGCGGCGACGGCGGCCAGGAATGCGAAGGTTCTCGGCATGGCTTACTGGCTCCCCGCGCTCGCCTTGTGGACGGCGTAGCGGTAGTCGCGGTTCCCCAGGTGGCTCTTCGCCCCCAGCAGCACCGCCCCCAGCACGCGGATGCCCAGCGGCGCCAGCTTCCGCTGCGCCGCGTAGATCGCCGGCGTGCGGCTCACGTCCTTCAGGATCGCGAACAACGCCGCGTCCACATGCTGGCCCAGCATCAGCGTGTCCGTCACCGGCAGCACCGGCGGCGAGTCCACGATGATGAAGTCGTACTGCTGCTTCAACTCCTCGAACAACGACCGCACGTTCTCCTGCGCCAGCGCCTGCAGCGCGTGGCTGTCCCAGTTCCCCGCCGGCAGCACCCACAGGCGGCTGAACGCCGTCGCGCGGACCGCGTCGGTGGCGGGCAGCTCGCCACGCAGCACCTCGCTGAACCCCGGCTCGACCGGCACGTCGAACAGCGTGTGCGCCGCCGGGCTGCGCAGGTCCCCGTCGATCAGCAGCGTCTTCTTCCACGCCCGCGAAAGACTCGCCGCCAGCTGGCTGGCCAGCGACGTCTTCCCCTCGCCGCTGTTGGCGCTGGTGACCAGGATGACCCGCAGCGAGGCGTCGGAGCGGGCCGTGTGCAGCAGCACCGTGCGGACCGCGTCGATCGCCTCGTTCAACTGGTTCTGCCAGGCCAGCTCCTCGCCCGACGCGGCCGAGCCGGCGGCGCGGCGCATCTTCTCGGGGATGGCGGGGAGCGTGCCGATGACGTTCATGCCCAGCCCGTGCGCCAGCTCGTCGACGGCGCCGACCTTGCGCGAGCGGAACTCGAGGAAGGCGACGGTGAACAGCAGGATGCCGAACATCCCCAGCCCGCCGGCGCCGGCGACCTTGATCTGGCGGCTGAGATCCTTCTCCGACGGGGCGCGGGCGCTGTCCTGGAGGTTGACGCGCGACTTCGGGTCGCCGAACTCCAGCTTGTGCGTCTCGTGCTGCAGGACGCTGCGCGACTTCTCCAGCGTGTCCAGCTCCTCCTCCAGACTCTTCACGTCAGCGGGCTTGAAGGCCTGGCCGGGCGTGTTCTTGACGCGGCGCGCATCGACGACCTGGCGCTTCTCCTGCATGGTTTCGTGCTGCGACTTCAGGCTGTCCTGGTCGATCGTCGCCTCGTCGGCCAGACGCTCGAGGCGGGCCTTCTCCTCCTCGCGGAAGCGGCGGTCGATCATCGGGCGGATGACCCGCTTCTGCGTCTCCAGCTGGCTGAGCAGCGCCCGCGTGTCGGCCTCGCGGTCGCGCAGGAACTGCTGCGTCGCGGGCGAGTTCGGATTGGCGACGGCGAGGTACTTGTCGATGGTGTCCTGGAGGTTGGCGAGGCGCAAGTCCAGCTGCCTGCCGAGCGGGTCGTTGCGGATCGCCTCGTTGATCTTGTCGTCGGGGGCCTTGATTCGTTCGAGCGTCTTGATCTGGTTGTCGAGGGTGCGCGCCTTCGTGTTGGCCTTGTTCAGCTCCTGGGCGACGCTGGTCAGCTGGAAGTCGAGGGCGGTCAACTCGCGCTCGGCCAGCTCGCGCTCGCGCAGGGCGGCCTCGTTGGGGATCAGGCCGTTCGCCTTCATGCGGTCGTCGAGCTGACGGCGCTTGCGGCCGATCTCCTCCTTGGCGGCACCGTCCTTGCCGTGCAGCCCCTGGATCAGCAGGTTGCGCTTGGCCTTCTGCTCGTGCTCGAACTCCTTGAGCAGCGCCGCGCCGACGGCGTTGAGCAGGTCGGCCACGTCGCCGGGGTCGTCGCCGGACAGCGACACGGTGAGCGTTTCGGGACCGGCGTTGTAGTGGGCCTTGAGCGCCTTCTCCAGCCAGCCGACGGCGCCGGCCCCCTTGTCGCGGACGATGGCGAGATCCTTCACGTCCTTGCCGGAAGCGGTCTTCTCGTTGAGGGCGCTGCTGAGGATCTTCGGGTTGATGGTCTTGGCCAGGACCGTCCCCTTGAAGATGACGAACTGCGTGTCGTCCTGGTTCTGGCCGAAGAGGTTCGGGTCCCCCTTCTCGGCGACGTGGACCTGGATCGAGGCGGCGAACTTCGGCGGCATCAGGACGAGGAACACCGCCGCGACGAAGCCGCCCGCGCCGAGCAGGGCGAGCGTGAAGGCGAGCAGCCAGCGGCGCCGCAGCGCCGCCAGCAGGCCGCCGAGGGTCGGGGTGGCGGTCAGCCCGGGAGGGCCGCTGGGGCGGTCGGCGCCGCCCAGCCCGGCGAGCAGCAGCTGCGACGTATGCAGCAGCTGCTGGCTGTCGTGCAGCGATGGCTGCGGGCTGGCCGGTTTCGAGGTCGCATCCTGGGGATTCATCGCGCCGTCTCCTGGGTTCTCCGCGCCGGCTCTCCCGCCGGGGCCGCGGCGGCCAGGCCCTGCGGGCCTGGCGTCCTGGGCTTGAACAGCGGCAGCGGCTTGCTCTCCGCCTCCGCCACGAACAGATTCTGCAAATACTTCAGCTCCAGCCACAGCAGCCCCAGCGCCAGCGGCATCATCAGCCACCCCGCCAGGTCGTGCAGGATCGCCTGCGCCGCCTCGCTGTCGCGACCCCAGTGGTGGTACGCCAGCCCCGTCCCCGCGATGCGGGCGGTGTTGGCGATCAGCGCGATCGGCGCGGCGCTCACGACGAGCACCACCCGGTCGAACCACGGCATCTCCACCACCAGCGCCACGAGCGTCGACAGGGCGAAGAACGTCACCAGCATGCCCAGCCCGTTGCACGCGTCCTCGACCCCCAGCGGGATCTCGTGGATGTGGATGATGTTCCCCTCGGCGATCGCCGGGCAGCCGCACGTCTGCAGGACGTAGGTGCTGACGACCGTCGCCAAGCGCCGCAGCGGGTACGCCATCGCCGTCTCGACCACGAACGGGAGCGGCATCATGAAGGCGAGGAACGCGATCGCCGGCCAGGACCAGCGGAAGATCCCCCAGCCGCCCACCAGCAGCACCAGCCCGGCAAGGGTGGGGAGCAGCGACAGGGCGTCGAGCGGCTCGATGTCGGCCATCGCCGCCCCCAGACGCAGCCCGATCCCCGCCGCCAGCAGAGGCAGGCCGAGCAGGCTCGGACGCCAGCGCACCTTCGCCAGCATCGACCGCCGCGACCACAAGATCACCAGCGCGAAGACCGGCACCAGGAAGCCGTGCGAGTACTGCGGGTCGCGCGACCAGCGGTCGGCCATCGTCTCCAGGGTCGGCAGGTAGCTCCACCCCAGCGCCGCCGCCGACGCCAGCACAACCAGCGCCACCGCCATCGGGTTGGTCGGTGCGCACTCCACCGGCGCATGGGCGGCCGGGAGCAGTTCAGGGGAGGACGGTGTGGAAATCGACACGAGGTTCCAGGGAGTTAGAGGTTGCACGCCTCGGAAGGGGATTCCATGGCTGCCCGTCGTTCCATCCCTGGATTTGCGAGCGGTCGAAGATCGTCATGCTGCGGAGACGCTTCCCTCGGGGAAAGCCAAACGAAGCGAAGGCAAATCTTGCGCAGAACGCACATCTTACACA
>JAYSSW010000598.1:0-1643 GCA_043720335.1 Planctomycetia bacterium | reverse complement strand
CCCGGTTGTCCGCCATCTGGCCGCGCAGCGTGCTGATCCCCAGCAGCTCGCTCATCGGGTCGTCCTTTCTCTTCGGATCGAGCGGGTCGGCGCCGGAGACGAGTTCCTTCAACTTCGCACAGAGGAGCGGCAGATTCGCGAGATTCGTGCGCAACTTCATCGCTTCGACGGTCGACTGATCGACCACCGTGCGACGATTGACGACGTACACCAGCCGGCGCGGCACCAGCTTCGGTGCGTTCGCCAGCGCGAGCAGCCAGATGTGGATGACCGAGGTCTTGCCCAGGCCCGTCGGCAGCCGGCACGCTTCGGGGAATTTGCCAGCGACAAAACACTGGTACAAGTTCCACTGCCAGGGAAACGGATCGTTTCCGGGCTTGTCGCCTTCGCTGGTCAGCAGCTTGAATGCGTCGCGAAAATCTTCGTGGTTCATGGGGCGGGCCTCGTTGGAACTACAGCACCATCACGATGTCCTTGGCGTCGGCGGCGTCGGTGGGCTTGCCGAGCGCTTCGATCTCGTTCATGCACTTGCCGCAGAGCGGGATGAAGAGGACCTGGTCCTGAGCAAGATCGACGATCTCGTGCAGCCGGGACCGCAAGCGTACAAAGTCGGTAGGCGAGACGCGACACAAAAAGACCGACAATTGCTTGCGATGCCCGAAGTCTTCGCAGGTGCGCGCGACCTTGCGGAGCCGCTTCGGGTTGGCGATGTCGTAGGCGACGAGGTAGGTGAGCATCATCGCACCGTGAAGCCGGCGTAGGCGGGGACCGAGCCGCGCACGTAGGCGGCCAGCATGCGGGCCTGCACCTCGAGCATGCGGGCGTAGCTCATCTTGTAGCCGTACACCGGGTGCGTCACGACGGTCGCCTTGCGCTGCTCGTAGGCCTGGAAGAATTTCCGCCGCCCCTCCTGCGTGAGCTGGCAGGCGTCGCGCCACGTCAGGAAGTCGTCGCGCGTCAGCATCTCGTTGTTGATGAGCGTCAGCACGACCGAGTCGGCGACCACCGGGCGGAACTCCTCCAGCAGATCGAGCGCGAGCGACGGCTTGCCGTGGCGATTCGAGTGGAAGAAGCCCTTGTACGGGTCGAAGCCAACCGTTGACACCGCAGCGAAGCAGTCCTTCGTCAACAGCGCATAGGCGAACGACAGCAGCGCGTTGACCGGGTCGCGTGGCGGGCGGCGGTTGCGGCCGGCGAAGTCGAAGCCTCGCCCCGGCGGCTGCACGCGCAGGAAGCGGTTGAACTCGCCGAAGTAGAGCGAGGCGCCTTGGCCTTCCAGCCCCAGCACCGTGTCCAGCCCCGCCGCGTCGTCCAGCCGGCGAAGACACTCCGCCAGCCCGCGCGCCGCTGGCTCGTCGCTCCCCCGATCACCATCGCTGCGCAGGCTGCGCATCAGCAAGGCACGCTGGTTCGACAGCTTCGCCCGCACCACCGCCTTCGCCAGCAGCAGGCACTCGGCAGGGTCGGCGAAGCGGCGGAACTGGGCTTCGCGCAGGCCGACGTTCTTCGGCATCGCCGGCGCGAACGTGCCGAGGAATCGGCCGTAGCCCGTCAGGTAGGCGACCGTGATGTCGTTGGCGACGAGCGTTTCGAGAGCCTGCGTCGAGACCTGCACGTTGCCGAAGATGACGACCTGCCGCACC
>JAYSSW010000597.1:0-7797 GCA_043720335.1 Planctomycetia bacterium | reverse complement strand
GCGGTGATTTGCACAAGATCGCGCGAAAGCCCGCCTCATCCCCCCGCCATCGGCGTGAGGAAGACAACGCTGTCGCCGTCGCGCAGCGGCCGCGACGGGTCGGCGTGCTGGTCGTTCACGAAGACGAGCAGCGTGCGGCGCGGGCGGCTGGAATCGTCGAACAGCATCGGGCGGAACGACGGCGGGTACAGGTCGGTCAGGCGGTCGAACAACCCCAGCAAGCTGCACTCGGCGGGCAGCTCGACCGCTTCCGACGCGCAGCCCGAGGCCCGCTTCATCTGGGCCATGTAGTGAACGGTCACACGCATGCGCATCGGCTACTTCCGGTCCTCGAGGACCACTTCGAGGCCGCACAGGATCGCCTCGCGCGTCGGCGAAGTGGCGCTGGGAGTCAGGCGGATCGTCAAGCGTTCCCGAACCGAGACGCCGGTGAACTCCTTGACGACAGTGCGGAACGCGCCGCCCGATTCGCCGGCGACATCGAGGTCGGTAGCGACGCGCTTGCCCTGGATGTCGACGTGGAAGAGCCGCTTGCCGGGCTGGTCGAAGTCGGGGTCGGCGAAGACGAGCCGCACCGTGTAGGCATGTGGCATGATCTCCTCCTTGCCGAGATTGATGGTGATCTCCTGGAGGCCGCGGGCGCCGGACGACGCGATCCAGGCGTGCTTGCCGGCGACGATGGAGGAGTGGCGGCGGAAGGTTTCGAGCTTGGCGGGCAGGGTCGAGACGGCGACGACGGGGGAGACGCCGGCGATGCTGGGGTACTCCATCCAGAGGGTGCCGTCCTCGGCGCGGCGGTCGCCGGCGGCGCCGAAGTTGAGGCCGAGACGTTTGACGCAGCCCTTGACCTCCTTGGTGCCGAAGAAGGTCCACATCTCGGCTTCGGGCATGTGGATGAGTCCGACGGAGGTCTGGTTCTGGTAGGCGCAGGTGCAGGTGCGGGTGTAGTCGGGCGCGGTGAGGACGCCGCCGGCGACGATGAGGTTGTTGGTGCAGCTGGAGCGGAACCCGCCGAAGTTGCCGGTCCCGCCGTCGTTGCAGTAGTCGAAGTAGCCGGCGGCGCCGGAGCGGAAGGTGAGCAGGTGCTCGGAGGCGGCGGGGGTGTTGCAGCCGTAGGTGCGTTGCCAGCGCCAGGGGACGGGGTCGCCGGTGATGGGGTCGAGGCGCATCTTGAGGGCGCCGGTGAGCAGGTCGCAGCCCCCCTGGTCCTGCAGGACGGTGTCGCCATGGATCATGGCGGGGCCGACGTAGTCGCGGTCGCGCCACAGCGTGGCGCCGTCCTTGGCGCGGTAGGCGCGCATGCCTTTCGGCTCGTCGAGCAGGCTGTCGCGCGCGACCCGCCCGGCTTCGATGAGGATGTCGCGTTTCTCGGAGTAGCTGAGCCAGGTGCCGAACACCTCGGCGTCCTTGTCCCAGACCTTGTCGCCGGTGTGGAGGTCGAAAGCGACGACACGGGCGGGGAACGGAGGCTCCTTGTCGTCCTGCTTGTAGCGGGCGAGCTGGTCGCCGGAGAGGCGGTCGATGGCGTAGACGCGGTCGCCGCCGGCGCAGATGGCGTTGTGGCGGAAGCCGTTGTTGGCGGTGGCGGACCACAGCACCTTGCCGGTGTGGCGGTTCATGACGACGAGATGCTTGCTGGACGAGAGGTTGTCGGTGGTCGCCTTCACGGCCTTGAGGACCTTGCCGATCTTCGGCTCCTTCTCCTTGGCTTTGTCCTTCACGGCGGGCTTGGCTTTGACGTCGTCGTCACCGGTCTCGCCCGTCTTCGGGGGCTTGGGCAGCGACTTCGGGTCGAAGAGCGGATCGGAGCCGGCGATGAGGTAGTCGCCTGAAACCGCGACGTAGCCCCAGAGCGGCGTCTCCTTCATGTCGGCCATGCGGGGGAGCTGGAACTCGCCCATGACCTTGCCGGTCTCGGGGTCGAGGCGCAAGCAGGACCGGCCGAGCACGACGTAGATGCAGTCGGGGGTGCAGACGTAGTTGCTGCCGCTGGCGTTGGCGCCGGGCTGGTGGGCGAGGTTGTTGAAGAAGAAGCCGACGCCCGGCAGGCGCGTCTCCCACAGCAGCCGGCCGGTGTAGATGTCGAGGGCGCGCATCAGGTCGATCCCTTCGATGAGGATGCGGCCGTCGACGACCTGGGGCTGCGGGCCGTGCCCGTGGCGCGGCAGGATGCCCTCGTTCGACGGGCCGCCGAACCAGAGCATGCCGAGCGGAGCTTTGACGAGCTGGTCGCGCGACACGCGCGTGTTGCTGGCGTCGCCGTTCTCGTGGGTCCAGTTCGCGGTGCCGGGGATCGCCCCCTCGCGGATGACGTGGACCAGGTCGAACAGTCCGCGGGTGCCGCCGACCTTCGCCTGCGGCTGGTCGATGCGCTTCAGGATCTTCTCGGCTTCGTCCGTGCGGAAGAAGCAGAGCCTGCCGCCGAACGGGCGCAGCGACTGGTACGCCTTGGCGAGCGTGCTGTCGTTGAGCTTGTCGGTGTCGTTCCACAGCATGACGCTGGCGAGATGCTGCGGCAGCACGACGGTTTCCACCGTGCCGGTAAGGATCGCCATGCGGGTGCCGTAGAGGTCGAGGGCGGTGAAATGCCTGCGAGCGGCCGCCACCTTCTCCGGGTCCGGCTCGACGACGACGACGTGCAGCTTGCTCTGCTCGACCCATTCGCGCAGGAAGCCGAGGTCGCCCAGGCCCCAGACGACGGCGTAGCCCGCCTTGACGCCGGTCTGCCGGAGGAACTCCTCGGCCCTGCGCTTGCTGGCGCCGTCGACCACGGTCGAGGGCTTGGCCCAGGAGTGGTGCTTCGGGCTTCCGGTCGGCTCGCCGTCGAAGCAGTAGATGCGTCCCGCGCGGGTGACGACGAAGAGGCGGTCGTCGGCGGCGACCAGGCGTTCGACGTCGCCGTCGATCTTCATGTGCCAGCTCTTGGTCAGCTGGTTGTTTTCGAGATCGATGTCGACGGCCTGCACGAAGCCGTCGCCGGCGGCGTAGAGCCTGCTGCCTGCTTTGATGAGGCAGTCGACGTTGGCGACCTTGGTTTTCGCGAGTTCGGGGATGCGCCACTTCTTCGACTTGGCGACCTTGCCCTTGGCGTCGGTGGTCTCCTCCTCGACCTGGCCTGCCTTCTTGATGTCGAGCATGCGGAGTGAGCCGTTGGCGGAGGTGGTGTAAACGCGGTCGGGGGTGGCGACGACGAGCTTGCCGTAGTCGCCGAGGTGCTTCTCGGTTTCGGTTTCGAAGACGGCGCCGCCGTTGAAGAAGAGGCCGTCGAGGGCGACGACCTCAGAGCCGCCGCCAATCTTGCCGCTTTCGCCGAGCTGGTAGCGGACGATCTTGCCGGTGGCGCGGTCGAGGCATGCGGGGACGGTGCGTCCTCCGGGCAGGAGGAGGCGGTTGCCGATGGCGACGATGTGCCCCTGGGGGGCGATGCTGGCGAAGGCGTCGGTCATGTGCGGCTGCTTGATGAAGAGCGAGCCGCTGCCGTCGTTGATCCAGACGACCTTGCCGGTGTTGGCGTCGAGGGCGTGGAGGAAGACGCCCATGAAGGGCCAGATGCTGGCGGTGAAGTAGACGGTTCCGTCGGCGACGACGGGGGCGCCGCGCGCGGGCCAGGAGGAGATGAGCCGCTCGTTGCCGAGCATGGTGCGCTCGTTGGGTCCGCCGCGGTGCTTCCAGAGCAGCTCGCCGCTCTCGGTCTTCAGGCAGTAGAGGAAGCCATCGTCGCTGGCGACGTAGAGCTTGCCTTGCCACGCGGCGGGGGCGAAGCGGATCGGGCCTTCGGCGCGGAACGACCACTGGAGCTTGCCGGTGTCGGTGTCGAGGGCGCGGACGCAGTCGTGGCGCGACGAGTTGAGGATCAGCAGCTTGCCGACGACGATGGGGTCGTAGGCGGCGTCGTACTGCATCTTGTCCTGCTCGGGCCAGGCGGCGGTCTGCGGCGGATAGTCGCGCGACCAGCGGACGTGCAGCGTCGCCGGGAGCTGCTGCGGCGAGGCGGCGCTGCGCGTGGCGTCGTAGCGCGACATCGGCCAGTCGTGCGCCTGCACGGCCTGGGGCAGAAGTCCGGCGAGAAGGAGTAGAAGCCGAGCCAGATAGGTGCGAGCCATAGGGGTGGATTGGCTAACGTGGTCGGTGGGTGGCGCGTTTGCAGGCGGGAACTACCTTTCAATCTAATCGGCATCGCGGGGGAACACAACGAATTCTTGATGAAGGAAGCGGATTTTCCGTCCCGGCTTGGCGGGCGACTTTGCCGGTCGTATCCTACGCGCGGTCAGAGGAACGCTCTTTCGAGCAGCGGACCACACGAACCCGGAGCGCAAGCGATGGGATCGCAGCGAACCGGGTTGGTGAAAATCTTCTCTCCGCGCGTCTTCAAGGCATCCCATCGCTTGCGCTCCGGGTTCGTTGTCCATCCGCCATTCATCGTCAATCGCGCCGAAGGGCATCGAATCGCATGGACATCGACCTGAACTGCGACCTGGGCGAAGGGGCCGGCCTCGACGCGGACCTGATGCCGCTCGTCACCTCCGCCAACATCTCGTGCGGGTTTCACGCTGGCGATTCTGCCAGCGCGCACGCGGCGCTGAATCTGGCGAAAACGAACGCGGTGGTTGTCGGCGCCCACCCTGGCTACGCCGACTGCGAGCATTTCGGCCGGCGCGAGCTTACCCTCAGCGACGAAACGATCTTTGAGCTTTGCATGTTTCAGATCGGCGCCTTGCACGGCCTGGCGTTGGCGACAGGTCAGCCGCTGCGATACGTCAAGCCGCACGGGGCGCTGTACAACCAGGCCTGCCGCGACGACGCCGTGGCCCGGCCCATCGTCGAGGCGGCCGTCGCGTGGAAGCTGCCAATCCTCGCACTGCCCGGCTCGCAGCTGGAGGCGTTGTGCGCGAATCGAGTCGGCTTCTTCCGCGAAGGCTTCGCCGACCGCCGCTATCGGCCCGACGGCTCGCTGGCGCCGCGCTCGCAGCCCGACGCTTTCGTGCATGACCCCGACGAGGCGGTCGCGCAAGCAACGACGCTGATCGAGAAGCACGGCGTGCAGTCGCTGTGCGTGCATGGCGACAACCCGGAAGCCCTGCGTTTCGTGCAGGCCCTGCGCGAATCGCTCGAACGGCGCGGCTTCGCGCTGCGGGCGTTCGCATGAGTCTGCACGTGCTGGAACCGGGGCTGGCCTCGATGATCGTCGATCTTGGCAGGCCGCGTACGCGCAGTTTGGGGGTCGCCGTCGGCGGGGCGGCGGACCGCGCGGCGCTGGCGCTGGGCAACGCCCTGGTCGGCAACCCGCCCGACGCGGCGGCGCTGGAGATCACCCTGGCCGGCCCAAGGCTGCGTGCGGAACGCGATGTCGCCGGCGTCGTGTTCGGCGCCCCGTTCGCGATCGAAACCTCGCATCGTACCTTGGAAGCCGGCAAGACGTTCACGCTGCAACCGGGCGAGGAACTGCACGTTGGCAGCACCGCGACCGGCGTCCGCGCGTACCTCTGCGTGGTCGGCGGGTTCGACGTGCCGACGATTCTGGACAGCAAATCAGCGTTTCAGCCGATCCAGGCGGGAGTGACGTTGTCTTGCACCGCGAGTCGGTTGCCTTCGCGCTGGTGCCCGGAGATCGAGCCACGATTCGAGCGTGTCGCCACGTTGCGCGTGCTGCCCGGCCTGCAAGCAGACTGGTTCCAGGGTGGCGAATTCGAGTCGCGCGCGTTCCGCGTCAGCCCAGCGAGCAACCGCATGGGGCTGCGGCTGCAATCGGAGCCTCTTTCGCTGCCCGACCGCGAGATGGTGTCGGAGCCGGTCTGCCCCGGATCGGTGCAGGTGACGCGCGACGGCCAGTGCATCGTCCTCGGCGTCGACGGCCAAACCATCGGCGGCTACCCGAAGGTCGCCCAGGTCGTCGGGGCCGATCTCGACCAACTCGGCCAGCTGAGGCCCGGCCAGATGCTGCGCTTCGCCGCCACGACGATGGAGGACGCTACGCAGCGTCTGCGGGAACGAGAGCAGCATCTGCACGAATGGTGCGTGCGGCTGCGGGCGATGGTGTAGCCTTGCTCCTCGTTTACGTTTCGCGCACGCATGGCCCGGCGGGACACGAATCGCTGGGTTCAAACCATGGACTGCGAACGATTCTGCGGTCCGCCACGTTGACTTGTGCGCGAAACGGTGAACCAACAACCCCGCACCTTCACCTTCCATATTCTATCCCCGTGTGCCTGGTTTCTTCACGGGTTCTTGTCAAGGCAGTCCCATGGACAAAGTGCTGATCGCACCAGCGACGTTGGCGGGGGTCGAAGCCCAGTTCCTCCACGTCCTTCGCGATGCTGGCTTCGAGCTGGTCTTCCCCAAGCGCAAGGCCCAGATGGTCGAGGACGAGTTGATCGAGGAATTGAAAGGGATCAAGGCGAGCCTCGCCGGGTCGGAGCCTTACACGCCGCGCGTGCTGAAAGCGCACCCGCAACTGCGCGTCGTCGCGCGGGTCGGCGTCGGCTACGACGCGGTCGATCTGCCGGCTGCCACGGAAGCCGGCGTCGCGGTCACGATCACGCCGGGCACGAACCAGGACGCGGTGGCCGAGCACACGTTCGCGTTGATCCTCGCACTGGCGAAGCGTGTCGTGACGCAGCACCTGGGCACCTGCGCGTTGAGGTGGCCGCGCCAGTCGAACCTGCCGATCCGCGGCCGGGTGCTCGGCATCGCGGGACTGGGGCGCATCGGCAAGTCGGTCGCCATCCGGGGCGCCGCCTTCGGCATGAAGCTGCTCGCCTACGACCCGTACCCCGACGCCGCCTTCGCCGCCCGCTTCGGCGTAGCCTTCGTGTCGTTCGACGACCTGGTGAAGCAGGCCGACTTCCTCACGCTGCACCTGCCCGCGACGAAGGAATCGAAGCACCTGTTCAACCGCGAACGGCTGGCGACGATGAAGCCGGGCAGCTTCCTCATCAACACGTCGCGCGGCAGCATCGTCAACGAGGCCGACCTCGTCGAAGCGCTGCGGGCGAAGCAGCTCGCCGGCGCTGGGCTGGACGTGTTCGAGGAGGAGCCGCCCGCCGACAGCCCGCTGTTCCACATGGACAACGTCGTGGTGACGCCGCACGCCGCCGGCGTCGACCTGCAGTCGCGCGACGACATGGCGCTGTCCGCTGCCGAGGCGATCGTGTCGTTGAGCAAGGGGGAATGGCCCGCGGAGAAGGTCGTCAACCCGGACGTGCGAGCGAAGTACCGCTGGTGATACGGCGCGATCCAACTCCCGATTCATCCCCCCAGATGCGTGAGGAGTCCGACGCACATCGAGAAGACGCCGACGACCATGCCGGCCAGCAGGTTGACGATGCCCAGCACCAGTCCCGTGGTGGCGTAGCCCCGGTAGTGGAGCTGCGTGGGGGACATGCCGCGTGCGCTGAGGATGAGTCCCGTGAGCGAGGTGGCGAAGGCGACAAGGTTCAGCAGCAGGATGGCGATGACCAGCGTGCTGACCATGCCCTGGTTCTGCCGGCCCTGGTTGATCTCGTTCGTCACGAGCCAAAGAATCCCGACCAGCACCAGCAGACCCGTGCTGACCGCGCCCGCGACGAAGCCATGCCAGCCGACCGACGTCGGTTGCGGGCGCGACGGGTTGCGTCGGCCTTCCGGCTCGTCCTCGTAGTATTCCGAATAGGGGCGGGCGAAGGCTTGTTCGTTGCGGGGGTCCATGGCGCTGCTCCATTCCTGCGATCACGCCATTATATGCCGCGAATGGGCGGGAAAGGACACGTTTAGCCGCTCGCCTCGGGCGAGCGCGGACATGGCGCTTGCAACGACCCTACG
>JAYSSW010000596.1:0-7802 GCA_043720335.1 Planctomycetia bacterium | reverse complement strand
ACAGCCCGCACAGGTGACATCGCCCATGCTCGTCAGCCTATGAAATCGCTCCGCCGCCAGCTGCGCCTGGGAAAAGCCGGTGAACGGTTACCATTTCTTGAGCGGCACGATCACCAGAGTGTCAGGCTGCATCGCGGCCAGGTATCCGGCGTCGGGCAACTGGTCGTCCGCGCTGCGAACGACCGCGCTGCCCGACTTCAGCTTGTGCCATGCCTCGCCGAAAGCGAGGACTCGGCCTTTCGTCGTGTGAATTCGATGGTCCTTCATCTGCTGGCTTGCTTCCGCGATGCGGAAATGCTGCTTGTAGATAACTCGGGTGCGCGTTTCTTCGCGGCCTTGGACTACGATTTTGTAGTTTTCAGTTTCCGGAAACGTTTCGCACTTGGGCAACATCAGCCCGAAGGTGCCCATCTGCGGATCGATCTTGCCGAGGATCACCAGGGTCGGCGCCGGGCCAAGCGTTTTGTCCTGTGCGTGCAGGACGCTACCGAGCATCAACAACGAGACACATGCCAAGAAGCGGATCATGGAACACCTCCGGTGAAAGCGGAACGACGATGCTGGATCCAAGAAAACGGAATCAAATCCCGTACAGCGGGCCGTACTTGCCGCGCAGGTACGCGATCAGCGGCAGGTGGCTGAGCGGCTTGCCGGTGACGCGCTGGCACAGGTCGCGCGGGCGGAGCTGCTGGCCGGGGCGGTGGACGTTCGTGTTCAGCCAGCCCTTCAAGCGGTCGAAGCGTCCCATGCGGAAGTCAACGTCGAGGTCGCCCAGATCGACGCGCGCCTGGGCCATGAACTGGGCGGCGTAGAGGTTGCCCAGCGTGTAGGTCGGGAAGTAGCCGAGGCCCCCCATGCTCCAGTGGATGTCCTGCAGGCAGCCCCGCCGGTCGTCCGGCGGCGACATGCCGAGCAGCTGTTGGAACTTCGCGTTCCACGCCGACGGCGTCTCGCGCGGCGGCAGGTCGCCCGAAATCAACGCCTGCTCCAACTCGAAGCGCAGGATGATGTGCAGGTTGTACGTCGCTTCGTCGGCTTCGACGCGGATGAACGAACATTCCACGTCGTTGATCGCGAACAGGAAGTCGTCGAGCGGCACGTCGTCGACCACGCCGGGGAAGGTCTGGCGGGCGCGCGGGTAGAAGTGTTCCCAGAACGGTCGGCTGCGGCCGACCTGGTTCTCCCACAGCCGCGACTGCGACTCGTGGATGCCGAGCGAAGCGGCGCTGCCCATCGGCGTGCCGAAACGGGCGGGGTCGAGGCCCTGCTCGTAGAGGCCGTGGCCCGCTTCGTGGAGGATGCCGAAGAAGCCCTGGTTGAACGCGCGCGGATCGTAGCGCGTGGTGAGCCGGCAGTCGCCCGGCCCGATGCAGGTGCAGAACGGATGGACCGTCGTGTCGAGCCGACCCGCCGTGAAGTCGAACCCGATCGCAGCCGCGGCGGCCTGGCCGAAGACGTGCTGGCGGTCGACCGCGAACTCGCGCGTCAGCACGTCGCCGCGCGGCTTCCTGCCCGACGCCGTGATCGCAGCGACCAGCGGAACCAGCTCCGCACGCAGCTCCGCGAAGACGCGCGTGATCTCGGCCGCCGTCGCTCCTGGCTCGTACTCGTCGAGCAGCGCGTCGTAAGGCGACGCCTGGTAGCCGACCGCCTGCGCTTCCTCGCGCTTGAGAGCGACGATTTTCTCCAGCCAGGGCGCGAAGGCGGGGAAGTCGTTCTTCTTCCGCGCCTCAGCCCAGATGTTCTGGGCCTGCGAAGTCGTGCGCGCGATGGCTTCGACGAGCTTGGCCGGCATCTTCACCGCGCGGTCGTAGGTCCGCCGAATCTCGCGGGCGTTGACTGCTTCGACCGACTCGGCATCCTTCAGCAGAGCGGTCCCTTCGACCTGCGCGAGCAGTTCGCCGAGTCGGGGCGACGTGAGCTTCTCGTGCCCCAGCTTGGCGAGGAAGCCCATCTGCTCGGCCCGGTGCTCGCCCCCCTTCGGCGGCATGTAGGTGTGCTGGTCCCAGCCGACCACCGCGCCGATGGAGTCGAGCAGGCGGACTTCCTTGAAGCGTTCGATCAGCTCGCGGTACGCGTCTTGTGCAGCCATGCGATGAACCTTTGGATTGCGGGAGGAATTCGCCCCAACTAACCCTGAGCGCAAGCGAGGGGATAGCAGGAAATCATGCAGGCGGAAAAATCTCTCGTGATGCGTGTCGTCAAGGTATCCCCTCGCTTGCGCTCAGGGTTAGTGGAGTCGCAGCGATCACGACGACGTATGGTCGTGGATGATCTTCCAGCCTTCCGGCAGCCGCTTCATCACGAGCGAGAAGATGCCGGTCGGGCGCTCTTTGCCAAGTTCGAGCGTGAAGCGGCCTCGGACCAGGGCGTGGTCGGCGCCGAGCATCTCGACGGCGATTTCGCTGAACGACAGCTTGCCCATCTCCTTGCCGTCGGCCTGGTAGCGTTTCTGGTAGCGCTGCAGCGTCGCTTTCCAGCCGGCGGTCTTGGTGCTACCGGAGTAGAAGCTGAGGTCGTCCGACTTCCAGTAGCCGGCCATGAAGCCGAGGAGGTCGCCTTTGTTCCAGGCGACGGACTGGTCGTCGAGCACTAGGCGGATCGCCTTCGCCGGCTCGCCTGCGTGGGCAGCCGGAGCCAGCAACATCAGCGCCGCGAGAAGGGAAAGGGGCTTCATGACGGCTCCAGGGTGGGGAGGAATCGCGGAAGGGCGGATGCAGCTTTGGCAGCCTGTTGACAGCGCGAATTCGCGGCAAGCCAGCTTCGGAATTGTACGTCGGCTGCATGGGAGGAAAAGAGCCAGGGCCTCCTTCTCGCCGGAGGGACGAGAGGACCAGGCGGCTTCAATCCCATCGGGAAGTTTTGTTTCTCCGCTCGTTCTGCTGAACAAAAAAGCCCGCCGATGGTTCGGCGGGCTTTGCGATGTCGCGGTGCGACGGTCAGCGCGAGATGACCTGGACGCCGTCGCGGTCGAACTCGATGCGGACGAAGTTGCGCGGGCCGTAGAAGAACTCGATCTCGCGGCGGTTCACGTTCACCCGCTTCGGCGTCCCCTCGGGCAGCGTGAAGCGAACCGCCACCGGCTGGTTCGTGACCGGGTTGAGCATCGTCACCTCGTAGCTGCCCGCCTTCGCCTGGAACGACTTCACGAACTCGTTGGGCGTCAGCAGCTTCGGCGCCTGCTGCACCGGCGGCGGCGGGCCGTCGTCGGGCAACTGGAACTTCGGCGCGGGGCCGGGGATCGGTTCCGGCAGTGGTGCGACGCGCGGCGGCGGGACGGGGAAAAGCTCGCCCGGCAGCGGCATCGGACCAGGAACGAAGACCGGGCCAGGGGCGTAGAACGGGCCGGGGGCGTAGAACGGGCCGGGGCCGGGGACGTAGTACGGCGGCGGAACGTAGAACGGGCCGGGGCCGGGCGGGATGTACAAGTTCACGAATGGCGCACGCACTGCGACGCCGCCGCCGACCTGCACGCGCACAAACGGAGCGCGGACCAGAACCTGCGCCTGCGCGGCGCCGGCTGCGGCCAGCATTCCCGCCGTCGTGCAGGCCAGGATCAAAAGATTTCGCTTCATGGCTGGCTCCTTCAAGGAGATGCAGAAGGCGCTGGTTCTTCGCAATCCCCGCATTGTAGCACGAACGGGATGAAACGTGGGGGTGAGCCGCGACGGGCAAGGCGTGGCTCCCGGAAACCCGAAGCTCACTCCTTGGCTTCGACGCGGATCGCGAGCGGGTCGGCCCAGAACGTCTGCGTGGCGTCGGCGCCGGGCTGCACGCGGCTGACGGGTCCGGTGAACTGGCCCGGATGCCGGCCCGCCAGGTCGAGTTCGATGGACCGCTTGGCGCCGGCGGGAAGCTCCTTCCAGCGCAGCGTCAGCTCGCGGCCGTTCACCTGCCACGACGCCAGCGCGCCCGACTTCACCCGTTCCTGGAGCGGCGCCAGCACCAGCCCGCTCGGCAGCCCGATGACCGCGACCGTGGATCGCTGCGCCTTGCCCGACTTGTTCTCGACGACGGCGGACAGCTTCACCGTCTCGCCTTCCTTGACGAGATCCTTGTTCAGCTTCGTCGAGAGCTGGATCGGCGCGTTGACGGGGTTCTCCGCCTTCGTCACGCGGCAAGACCACGACAGGGTGTACGGGAACGGGTTGTTCCCGGTCGAGGCGATCTGCACGTCGACGCGGCCCGGCTGCCTCAGATGCTCCGCAGGGATGAGGATCGTCAACGGCTCGGCCGCGCGGGCGCCGAACGGAAGTCGCAGCACGTCGGCGACGTTGACGGCGTTCTGCACGGTGGCGACGATCTCGCCCGGCTGCGTCTCGCGCGGGTTGCGTTCCGCGTGCGCGACGACCGCCTGGAGCGCGAGCGTGGTGGCGTGCGGCGCGCCGAACCCGTCGTCGCCCCGGCGCTGGAGCAGCAGCCATTGGATCGCCTTGTCGGCCGGCTCGCGGAAGGCGGCGTCGTTGGGGCGCAGCCAGGCGAGAACGGCCAGCGCGGTCGTCTCGACATTCAGGTCGTGCCCCGTCGCGCCGGCGGCGCTGGTCGTCGTCCCCGCCAGGCTGCCGTCCTTCCGCTGCAGCTTGGCGAGCTGCTGGAGCAGGTCGGCCTGCGGCGCGACGCCGCCCACGAGCGCGACCAGGTAGGGATCGGACGAAGCCGCCACGGACTTGGCGAGCGCGTCGAGGCCGGCCGTGTCCTTGGCGTCCGCGTCGAGCAGTGCTTTCCGCAGTGCCGCCTGCACGGCGGAATCCTTCGCCAGCTTGTCCGCGCGGCTCTCGATCAGGTACTGTTTCGTCCGGTTGACGACCGCTTCGTCAACCGTGTGATGCTTCGCGACCTGGCGCAGCACCGACAGCGCGTCGGCGCTGAGCGCGAGCTTCGGCGCTGCGGGCGGGGTCGCGGAGTCGAAGCCGCCGGCCGCGACTTCGCAGGCGAGCAGCTTCGGCAGCGCGGCCTGGATCTGCCGGCGGCATTCCGTTTCGAGCGCGGGGTGCGCGACGTTGCTGCGCTGCAGGTGGCCGAGAATCGCCGCGCTCAGTTCGCAGACGGCGGCGGCGTGCTCGAAGCCGGGCGACGGCGCGCGCGCCAGCCCGTCGAGGGCCGACTGCATCTGCGCCAGCGGCGACGGGAACACGCGCAGCTGCGCTTGCAGCGTCCCGTCGATGCAGCGCTCCGACAACAGCATCTCCGCCATGATTGGCTGGTCGCGCAGCACGCCGCTTGTCGCGCCGGTGGCGGGAACCCCTTCGGGCACGACGCGGACGGTACGCTCGATGAAATCGCTTGCCCCCTTCGCCTGCTTCCCGGCCACGCGGATGGTCGCAACGCCGTCGGGCTGGAGCGGCTTCATCTCGAAGACGACGCGGGCCGTCTGCTTGCCCTGGAGCGACACGGCGCGTTTCGCCTCGCCGACGACCTGCATGCCGCGAACGACGAGGTCGAGGTCGAGCTTCTCGTCGCGCAGGTTGGTGACGACGACCGGCATGCTCAGCAGGTCGCCGGCGCCGATCTCGGCGGGGACGGCGGCTTCGAGGCGGAACGGGGGCCGGGCGGCGAACTCGGCGACGCTGGCGCCGAGCCGGCCGTCGAGCGTGTGGCTGAGGACGACCACGTCGTACTTCGTGGTCGCGCCGGGCAGGTCGAAGGCGAGGTCCGCCTTGCCGTCGCCGAGCACGAGCAGCGGATGCCAGAAGACCGTGTCGACCGGCTCGTGCGAGGGCTGGCCGGCGTCCGGCTTGCTGCGATGGGCGAACTCGCGCACGACGCACGCCTCGGCGATCGGCGGCACCGCGACGCGGCGGCCCACCTGCCTGCGCAGGATGGTCTGGAAGTCTCCCTCGTCGCGCAGAGCGCGGTCGGGGTCGGCGGCTTTCTTGCGGTCCCTGGCCCGCATCTGCTCCCCGTTGTGGACCCGAATCCCCGGCGCCCGCCCGCGCCCCGGATTGAACACCTCGCCGGGGTTGGCGGCGTTCGGCGCCTGCGGGTCGTCGGTGACCTCCGAGTCGAACGCGCTCGCCGGCGCGGACACGAGATCGAGCGCCGGCGACCTGCGCGGGTTGACGGCCGCGCCGGCGACCTCGTCGGCCATCTTCATGTCGATCTTGGGGGCGGGCATCTCGTTGCGGAAGTTCGCCCGGCCGCGTCCCAGCATGGCGCCGACCCAGTTCCGCTGCGGCCCGTCGCGCAGGCTGATGAGGAAGTACGTGCCGATGACGGAGCTGAAGAAGAGCAGCACGAGCAGGCTCAGCCCGGTGAAGAACCAGCGCCGCGCCGGCCGGCCGTCGGCGAGCCGCCGCAGCCCCGAGCCGACGAGGAAGAAGCCGAGCAGCAGCGTCGCGACGACCACGCCGCTGGCGACGAACTGCAGGAGGAAGTCGCGCCATTCCTCGGACTGCAGCCGGGTCGCGGCCGCCTGGTCCTGGATCGAGCGCAGCATCGAACGCTGCGACTCGAGCCGCGTGCGGTCCTCCTCGGGGATTTCGTCGATGCGCTCGCTGTTCGCGAGGTCGCGCTGCAGGTCGAGGAACTTGACGACGAACTTCTGGTCGAGCTGGTCGAGCGATCCCTTCTCGGAGTCGAGCGCCTGCGCGACCGGCTGGGCGGTCGTGAGGAAGTTCGAGTTCATGCTCTTGTTCTGGAACGCCTCCGGGGCCTGCTCCGCGAATCGGCGCCAGCCCTGGGAACCCAGGAGCAGGTCGAGCGCCTGCGCCGCCTTCGGGTGGGCGCCCAGCAGCACGTCGGCGTTCTCCAGGTCCTCCGGCTGGCGCACCTCGGTCGTCAACAGGAAGTGCGTCGGCATGCTGCGCGCGGCCCGGTCGTCGGCCAGCCTGGCCATGCGCTGGTCGATCACAGCGACCATCGCCAGCGCGGGGACGCGCTGCTTGCGCTCGTTGCGGGCTTCGAGCTGGAGCGTGACTTTCTCGCCCGGCGCGTAGGACTCGCGCAGGTTGCCGACCGACACGTCGACCTTCTCGTTCTGCTTGCGGTAGACGAGGCGCTCGGCGAGCGGGAGGTACAGGGTCTCGTCCTTGGTCTGCCGCTTCTCGAAGACGGTGACGCGGTAGACGCCCCCCACGTCGAGCATCGGCTTGAGCGACAGCTCCTTCCATTCGTTCGCCTTCACCTTGACCGCGACATGGTCGAGCAGCCGGCCCCGGCAGTAGGCGCCGACCAGCAGCTCGCGCTCGCGGCCCGCGCTGGCGACCTGCACGGGGATCTGCTTCTCGACGACCCCTTCCGGCGCGTGCAGCACCACGCCGTCGGCCTTCACCGCCGGCAGCGGGAATTTCTTCGCGATGCCGAGCGGCGAATCGAGCTTCAGCTCGTAGGTCCGGCCTCGCTCCGGCGTGAACGCGCACAGCGCCAGCCCCTGGTTGACGCCCGGCTCGCGGTCGTCGCTCAGCGTCTGCACCTTCGCCGCCTCGCGCCCCAGGTCGTCGACGATGCGCCCCTGGAAGTCGGCCGGCTTGTTGAGCGGCGTCCGCGCCTGCACGTAGACGCGGTTGAGCAGCCCGGCGACGAGGTCGCCCCCTTCAGGGTAGAAGTCGACCTGCAGGCTGCGGGTGGCGATCGGGATGGGGCGGGTCAGCGACTCGCCGACGCCGCCGTCGTTGAAGTGGACGGTGACGACGCCGCTGCCCTTGTCGAGATTGGGGGGGAGGTTGAAGTCGAAGACGGCTTCGTTGTTGGCGTCGAAGTTGCGGGACTGGTCGACGATGGCGTTGCCGTCGATGGAGACGTGGATGCGCGCGGTGAAGCCGCCCGCCATGCCCGGAGCGGCGCCGACCATGCGGCCACCGGGG
>JAYSSW010000595.1:0-7804 GCA_043720335.1 Planctomycetia bacterium | reverse complement strand
ATTTCTACGCCAACGGCGTTGCATCAAACGGGTCGAGCGGTGTGATGCAGCCCCGTTGGGGCAGATCGTTGATGGTTCTTGATTTCCCCAGGGTGCGCTTCGCGACCCTGGGCTTTGCGATGAAGCACCTTTGGTGCAAAACAGCCAGCGATGCGCGACATTCATTCTCTCTCGTTGATTGGAACCACAACCCGATTGGCGAATATTCTCGTTCCGCGAGCCGCCATGCGATCCCCTCGCTTGTGCTCAGGCGTTAGTGCAGTTCGTCGAACTTCGCCTCAGAACAGCTCCAGCACCGGCTTGCCCTGGACGACGAAATGCGGGCGGCCGACGGGGTCGGTGACGCGGGTGTCGGAGCCGAAGCCGAGGGCGTGGTAGAGGGTGGCGACGAAGTCGGAGACGTGGACGGGGCTGCTGGCGGGGACGCCTCCCTGGGCGTCGCTGCTGCCGACGACCTGTCCGCCGCGAATGCCGCCGCCGGCGAGTGCGGTCGAGTAGACGCGGCCCCAGTGGTCGCGGCCGGCGCCGCCGTTGATGCGCGGCGTGCGGCCGAACTCGCCGGTCCACGCGACCAGCGTCTCGTCGAGCATGCCGCGCTGCGCAAGATCGTCGAGCAAAGCGGAGAACGCACGATCAACCGGCGGCAGCAGCATGCTGCGCATCTTCGCGAAGTTCCTGCTGTGCGTGTCGAAGTTCTGCTCCGACTGCTTGAAGACCCACGGCACCGTGACGAAGCCGACCCCCGCCTCGACCAGCCGCCGGGCGACGAGGCAGCTGCGGCCGAAGCGGTTGTCACCGTAGCGCTCGATGACCTGGCGCGGCTCGTCGTCGAGCGAGAACGCCCGCCACGCCTGGCCCGAACGGAGCACGTCGAACGCGAGCCGCTGGAAGCGTTCGTAGTCGCGTTCGACGGCGGAATCGGCGGATCGCTGGTTCTGCACCATGTCCAGCAGGCGTGATCGCCCCGACTGGCGCGAGGCATCGACGCCCTGCGGCGCGGTGAAGCCGGGCATCGGGTCGCCGGGGCGCCAGTTCTCGTCGAAGAGGAAGAGGGGGTCGTGGCGCGGGCCGAGGTAGCCGGCGTGCTGGCCGCCCCACATGGCGTTGTTCTGGTCGCCGACGGGACGGGGCAGCTGCACCGCAGCAGGCAGGCCGTTGCGGTCGCCGCGCAGCTGCCGCACCACCGCGCCCATGCACGGCGGGTCGCGGCGGTCGAGCTGCGGCTCGCCCGCCTGGCGCGGCGCGTGGCGCAGGCCCGTCAGGTTGTAGTGGACGCCGACGCCGTGCGTGTCGGAGCCGTGGAACACCGAGCGCATGATCGAGAATCGCTGGGCTTGCTGCGCCAGCATCGGCAGCAGTTCGCAGATCTGCACGCCGGGCACGCTGGTCGAGATGGGCCGGAACTCGCCGCGAATGCCGTCGGGTGCGTTCGGCTTCGGGTCGAAGGTCTCGTGCTGCGCCGGCCCGCCCGTCATGTAGAGGAGGATGCACGCCTTCGCCGCGCCCCCCGCGCGGCCCGGCGACGCCTGCGCAGCCGCGCGAAGCTGCAGCGCCTGCGCCAAGCCCAGGCCGATCGGCGACAACAAACCTGCCTTGAGGAACGCACGTCGGTTCATCGCGTCGTACTCCGGAAAGCGCAGCGGCAGGACCAGCGATACGGACTCGTCGAGTCGTCCAGCGGGAGGGAAGTTCTGGCGGGAAAGTCGGCGGGAGGGAGATCCTGCATGTAAGGTAGCGTGCGACGGCGCGGACCACAAGTCTCTTTCGCGAAAGTTGAACACGATGGAACGCCCGGCGCGAACGTGCCAGTCCATAAGATCATCCTGCCGTCGCCCTCGTGCGAACTGCGACGGCGAACCAAGCCAACCCACGAGTCCCCCGCATGCGCCGCTTCGCCGCACTTCTCGCGATCCTCTTCGTCGTTCCGCTCCTCGAAGCGCAGGACACGCCCGCGCTGCCGACGGCGCACACCAAGCGCGACCTCGAAGGCTGGACGGTCCACGTCGACGACCGGCTGCTGTCGGGCGCCGACAAGGAACTCGGCGACCACGCCCTGCGCATCCTCGCGAATCGGCTCTACGACATCAAGCACGTCGTGCCCGCCGACAAGCTCGCGCATCTGCAGAAGGTGCCGATCTGGCTCGACAAGGACCACGGCAAGCTGCGCCCCGCCCAGTACCACCCCAGCGCGGGCTGGCTCAAGGCGAACGGCTACTCGAAGGACATGGCGAAGTGCGTCCACATCCCGGTCGCCGCCGACTTCTCCAGCCTCAGCCACCAGCGCGTCCAGCCGTGGTCGGTCCTGCACGAGCTGACCCACTCCTACCATGACCAGGTGCTCGGCTTCGACCACGCCGAGATCGCCGCCGCCCACGGACGCTTCCGCGACAGCGGCAAGTACAAGGAGATCCTCCACATCGACGGCAGGAAGACCGCGCACTACGGACTGACCAACCCGATGGAGTTCTTCGCCGAGATGACCGAAGCGTACTTCGGCCACAACGACTTCTACCCGTTCAACCGCGCCGAACTCCAACAAGCCGAGCCGGAGATCCACCAACTGCTGACGAAGATCTGGGGCCCCGTCGGGAAGAAGGGGCGCTGATGCGCGGCGCCTCGGCCGCTTCATCGAGGGTTCAGGTTCGTCGCCTGCACCTTGCAATCATCAGCGCCTGACTGCACCGCGACGCGTAAGGCGATCAAGACACGTTCGATTGGAGCGGAAGCGATGAGCCGAACCCTGACCTTGCTTGCTGTCGTTGTCACTCTCCTTTTCGGCCATGCGAGGCTGCACGCCCATCCCGGCCACGATCACGGCGCCATCGATTCGGTTGCGGCGTCCGTTGGGATGCGGCTCTGGAAAAGCGCGTCCGGAGGCGGCCAGTTCCGGGCGCATCTGGTCGTCACCACGGACGACGATGTGCGGTTCGTCGGCGCCGACGGCAGGCGGTTCACCCTGCCGCGCTGGTTCCTCTGCGACGCCGACGAGGCGTTTGTCCGGCGGCGGCTCGCCGAAACCCAGCGGCTCAACGGCCAGTTCGTGATGCTCCAGGGCGCCGATCCCAAGAAGCCCGCGCCGACGATCCAGCAAGCCTTCGAGCCGTTCAAGGACAAGCTGAAACTGCGATCGGACGAGAAACATTTCCATGTCGAGTCGGACGGCCTGCCGAGCCATCCGATGATGAAGGGGATCCGCAGCTGGCAGCAGCAGGTGCCGCTGCCCCAGCCGTACACCGGAGGCAACGCCTGGCGGATCCCGCTCAAGCCGGTCCTCGCCGACAAGCCGATCTCGGCGAAGCGCGCCCTGTACCGAGGCGCCATCGCCCTGGCGGTCAACGGCGTGCCGATCTTCAACGCCCTCAACAACCGCGGCGAGGACGCGCTGCTCGCCGGCGAGCTCGACGAGTGGGGAGGCCACTGCGGACGCGGCGACGACTACCACTACCACGTCGCTCCGCTCCACCTCGAAAAGATCGTCGGCGTCGGCAGCCCCATCGCCTACGCCCTCGACGGCTTCCCCATCTTCGGCCTCACCGAAGCCGACGGTTCGCCCGTCGGCAAGCTCGACGAGTTCAACGGCAAGTTCGGCGCGGACGGCGACTACCGCTACCACGCCACCAAAACCTACCCCTACATCAACGGCGGCATGCGCGGCGTCGTCGAGGTGCGCGGCGACCAGATCGAGCCGCAGCCCCGCGACTCCCCCGCCCGCCCAGCAATGCAACCGCTCAAGGGCGCCAGGATCACCGACTTCACCCGCGACGACGACCAGAAGTCGTTCTCGCTCAAGTACGACCTGCGCGGCAAAACTCATGCCGTGTCGTACACGATCAACTCCAACAACACCGTCACGTTCGTGTATGAAGACAGTGCCGGCGCGAAGACGACGGAAACCTACCGCCGCGACCAGAAAGGCCCGAAGAAAGGCCCCAAGGACGGCCCCGAGAAGAAGAAGAAGAAAGGCCCCGACCAAGCGGACGACGACGACGAACCCGAAGGCCTCGCTGCGGGGCCGTGGCGCATCGGCTTGCTGAGCGCGGCGGGCGTGATGCTGGTCGGCGCGATTCCTTTGGTCTATTTCCGCCGCCGGGGCACACGGCGCGGCCCGCTCGAAAATCCATCCTGAACCGCTCGTTTCGCCCGCGCTCGTGTGCTGTTCTCGCGGTTCTCCGCCACCGTTGACCGCAAGCCAAGGAACCCGTCCATGCGCGCCGCTCGCTTCCGCCTCGCCCTCGTCGCCGTCGTGCTGGTCGCCTGCAACCTGCAAGCTCAGGAGAAGGCGACGCGCAAGCCGAACATCGTCGTGATCCTCGCCGACGACATGGGCTACTCCGATCTGGGCTGCTACGGCTCGGAGATCAAGACGCCGAACCTCGACGGCCTGGCGAGCAAGGGGCTACGGTTCACGAACTTCTACAACACCGCCCGCTGCTGCCCCTCGCGCGCCTCGCTGCTGACCGGGCTTTACGCCCATCAAGCGGGCATGGGGGGCATGAACAACGACCAGAAGAAGCCCGGCTACCAGGGCGAGCTGAACCGCCAGTCGGTCACCATCGCCGAGGTGCTGCGACGCTTCGGCTACTGGTGCGGCATGGTCGGCAAATGGCACCTCACCCGCGTCCCCGACATGCAAACTCCCTCCGCCACCTGGCCCCGGCAGCGCGGCTTCGACCGCTTCTTCGGCACCCTGCAAGGCTCGTGCAGCTACTTCCAGCCAGCGACCCTCACCCGCGACAACACCCGCATCAAGGCCGACCCCGGCTTCTACTACACCGACGCCATCAGCGACCACGCCGTGTCGTTCCTCCACGACCAGCACCAGGCGAAGCCTGAGCAGCCGATCTTCCTCCATGTCGCCTACACGGCGCCCCACTGGCCGCTGCACGCGGTCGAGAAGGACATCGCGAAATACGAGGAGCTGTACCTCCAGGGCTGGGACGTGCTGCACCAGCAGCGCTACGAGCGCATGAAGACGCTCGGCGTCATCGACGCGAAATGGCCCGTCCCGCCGCGCGACAAGCAGGTGCCGGCGTGGGCGCCGCTCGACGACGCGAAGAAGAAGGAGATGGCGCACAAGATGGCGGTCTACGCGGCCCAGATCGACCGACTCGACCAGGGGGTCGGCCGCATCGTCGACGCGCTCAAGAAGACCAGCCGCTTCGACGACACGCTCATCCTCTTCATGGCCGACAACGGCGGCTGCGAGGAGGGGGGCGTCTGGGGCTTCGAGCGCAAGAAGGGGGGCGTGGTCGGCGACGACAGCTCCTTCGCGAGCTACGGCCGAGGCTGGGCCTGGCTGTCGAACTGCGTCTTCCGGCTGTTCAAGCACTGGGTGCACGGCGGGGGCGTGCGCACGCCGCTGATCGCGCATTGGCCCAAGGGGATCACGGAGCAGAACCAGCTTCGCCGCCAGCCCGCGCATCTCATCGACGTGATGGCGACCTGTGTTGAATTGGCCGGCGCGAAGGTTCCGGCCGAGCACGAAGGCAATAAGATCACGCCGCTGGAGGGCCGCAGCCTGGTTCCCGCGTTCGCGAACCAGCCGCTCGAACGTGACGCCCTCTTCTGGGAACACGAAGGGAACCGGGCGGTCCTCGTCAAGAACTGGAAGCTGGTCGCCGCCGGCGCCAAAGGCCCGTGGGAACTCTACGATCTCGACAAGGACGGTGCCGAAACGAACGACCTCGCCAAGCAGTATCCCGAGCGAGTGCGGGAGCTGTCCGCCCAGTGGCAGGCCTGGGCGGTGCGCGCCCAGGTCGTGGATCCGCCAACTTTGAAGAAAGCCGAAGAGAAGAAGGCGGCGGGGCCGGCCCCGTACGCGGGCTGGAAGCACTCCGGGTCGGTCTTCCTCCTCACCACGCCGGAAGGGGCGAATCTGCCCGCTGCCGCTGCGGTCGAGAACTTCCCGATTCTCGTGCGGCTGCACAAGGACTTCTTCAACTTCGCCCAGGCGAAGACGAACGGTGAGGACCTCCGCTTCACCACCAGCGATGGCAAGGCGCTGGCGTACCAGATCGATGAATGGGACGCCGCCAACGGGTCCGCGAGCATCTGGGTCCGCGTGCCCGCGATCCAGGGCGACGCACGCCAGGAGATCAAGCTCCACTGGGGCAAGGCCGACGCCGTCAGCGAATCGAACGCCCAGGCGGTCTTCAACGCGTCGAACGGCTACCTCGGCGTTTGGCACCTGACCGACCCCGCCAAGGACGACGCCGGTGCCCTCGCGTCGGTCAACCAGGGAACCACCGCGACGCGCGGCGTCCTCGGCCAGGCGCGGCGCTTCGCCGCCGGCCAAGGCATCAAGTGCGGCGAGAACCTCGCGAACTATCCGACCGGCTCCGCCCCGCACACCTCCGAAGCCTGGTTCCGCGCCGAAAAAGCGAACGGCCGCGTGCTGGCGTGGGGCGTTGAGAAAGCGCAGGGGAAGGTGGTGATGCAGGTCGCCAGTCCGCCGCATGTGCAGATGGATTGCTACTTTTCCGAGGCGAGCATTTCGGGCAAAAGCACGCTGCCGATGGACGAGTGGGTCCACGTCGTCCACACCTATCAAAAGGGCGATTCACGCATCTATGTGAATGGCCGGCTCGACGGCGTTTCGACTCCCCGCTCCGCGCCGCTGGCGATTCCGGTCCCGGCCAAGATGTGGATCGGCGGCTGGTATGGCAGCTACAGTTTCGTCGGCGACATCGACGAGGTGCGGATCTCCAAGGTGGCTCGCTCCGCCGACTGGGTCAAGCTCCAGTATGAGAATCAGAAGCCGCTCCAGACGCTGGTCGGGCCGCTCGTGCAGCCGGGCGACAAGTTCTCCGTTTCGCAATCGTCGATCACGGTTCTCGAAGGCCAGCAAGCAACCGTGACCGCCGAAGCGGGCAGCGCGCAGAAGCTCTATTGGATCCTGAAGCGCGATGGCAAGGAAGTCGTCGCCGCCGTGGATCGGCTCGCCTACGCCTTCGACGCGGGTCGGGTCGTGGGCGATCAATCATTGACGTTGCAGTTCAAGGCGATCTACGCCAGCGAAGTGAAAACGAAGGACATCGCGATCACCGTCAAGGAGAACATCCCGGAGCCGATCTTCACGCTGAAAGCGCCCGCCAAGTGGGATGGCCGGCAAGCGATCGAGGTGATGCCGCAAATCATCAACGCAAGCGAAATGGAGGCGGAAGGCGCGGGCGGACTGAAGCACGCCTGGGCCGTCGCCGGCATCGCGACCATCAAGGAGGAGGCGCCGGGGAAACTGGTTCTCAAGCGTGCCCAGAACAGTGGCAAGCTGACCGTGACGCTCCGCCTCAGCAACGGCGGGCAGCCGAGTGAGCAGACCATCGCCATCACCGTCGAGGAGCCGAAGGGCGAAGCGTGGGTGCAGCGGCGGCCCGACAAGAACGAGATGCCGGAGAACAACCAGTTCTACGCGCGCGACGACAAGAACGAAGGGACGCTGCACTGCAACGGAACGTTGAAGGAGGACGCCGACGCCGTGTTCCTGAGAATCAGCGCCAACGATCAATCATACAAGGCCGAAACGAGCAAGTTGCTCGCCGACAGAACTTATACATTCTCCATCAAACTCAAGCCGGGACTCGTCAAATACCAAGCCGAGTTTGGCGTCATGAAGGATGGCCGCGAAACGGTGCTGCACACCGCGTCCAATCTCGTCTGCGGCGACGCGTACCTGATCCAGGGGCAGTCGAACGCGGAGGCGACCGACGTCGGCAAGGACGATCCAGCTTATACGAGCGAATGGATCCGCAGCTACGGCAGCACGTCGGGCGACCCCAAAGGCGCACGCTTGAGCCAGTGGGGAACC
>JAYSSW010000594.1:0-7807 GCA_043720335.1 Planctomycetia bacterium | reverse complement strand
CCTTCGCTCGGCGCTCACGCTCGGATCGTGGTCGTCGCGGCATGCGCGTACGCATAAAACAATTCGCAACCAATCCTTCTTTGAATTCCGCACGTCTTGGATTACGTTGAACCGTGTCCGCGGCCTTACGAGGTGGCATTCCATGCGTCGTTTCATGTCCCCAGCCCTGGCGCTCGTCGGCGCGGGCGTGCTGGCCTCGTCGGCGCTGGCGCTGATGATCGCGATTCCGCCGGGACCGCAGCGCTTCATCGGCTCGGACGCCGTGTTCGTCGGCCGCGTCGCCGGCATGGAGCCGACCGACGTCGAGATGCTCGGCGCCAAGTACCGGATCGCCGTCGTGCAGGTCAGCGAGGCCGTCATGGGCTTGAAGGCGGGCACCAAGACGATCCGCATCGGCTTCATCGCTCCGGACGAAGCGAAGAAGGGGCCGGTCCTCAGCAGGCAGCCCCCCCGCGTCGAGGTCGGCCAGGACGGGCTGTTCAACCTCCGCAAGTTCTCGAACGCCGACATGTACATGGCCCCGAACTTCGGCGCCTTCGTCCCAGCAAGCGCGAACAACTTCAAGAGCGAGATCGGCGACGCGAAGAAGGCGGCTTTGATCGTCCAGGACCCGGTCGCCGCGATGAAGTCGAGCGACGCCAAGGACCGGATGTTCGGCGCCCAGGTGCTGGTGGAGAAGTACCGCACGGTGCCAGCCGGGCTAAACGTGCAGACCGCCAAGCAGGAGCCGATCGACACCGAGGAGAGCAAGCTGATCCTCAAGACGGCCGCAGGCGCCGACTGGAACGCGCCGCTGCGTTTCGGGGCGGCCAACCCACTGCAGATCTGGACCCAGCTCGGCGTCACCGCGAAGGACGGCTGGAAGCAGCCAATGCCGTTCAACGTGCAGAAGACCGGCCAAGCGATCCAGGAATGGGTCCGCGTCAACGGCGAGACGTTCCGCATCCAGCGCTTCGTCGCGCCGGAAAACGTGAAGTAGAACCCCCCAAGCCCCATCATGAGCGAAGCGATTCCTGGGGGTTCGACCCACGCGACGGTTCGACCCCCACCAATCGCTTCGCTCATGGTGGGGCTTGAAAACATCGTCATGCTGCTTTGAAGCTTGCCCCTTGTTGATCGTGTCGACTCCGAATCCGCATCGTTGAGGAGACTTCCCATGCGTTGTACCATGTCCCTTGCCCTGGCGCTGGTCGGCGCCGGCGTGCTGGCTTCTTCCGTGCAGGCGCTCGTCGTCGCGCCGCCGCCGGGGCCGCAGAAATTCCTGACCGCCGACGCCATGTTCGTCGGCCGCGTCACTGGCATGGAGCCGACCGACGTGGAGATGAACGGCGCGAAGGTCCGCGTGGCCGTTCTGCAGGTGAGCGAGATCGTGTCGGGGCTGAAGGCGGGGACGAAGACGGTGCGGGTCGGCTTCTTCGTGCCGGACGAGAACCCGAAGTTCCCGCGCACCGGCCGGCAGTCGCCGCGCGTCGAGATCGGCCAGGACGGGCTGTTCGCGCTGAACAAGTTCCCCGGCAAGGACAAGAAGCTGTTCATGGCCCCGAACTTCGGGAACTTCGTCCCGGCTGCGGCGGGCAACTTCAAGAACGAGCTGGCCGAGGCCAAGAAGGCGGCCGCGATCATGCAGGACCCCGTCGCGGTGATGAAGTCGGGGGGCGCCGCCGACCAGCTGATGGCCGCCCACGTGCTCGTGACGCGCTACCGCAACGTGCCTGCGGGCGCCAACCCGCAGACCGCGAAGCAGGAGCCGATCGACGCCGAGGAGAGCAAGCTGATCCTCAAGACGATCGCCAGCGCCAACTGGAACGCGCCGGGCCGCTTCGGCGCGCTCAGCCCGCTGCAGGTCTGGAGCCAGCTCGGCGTGGCCGCGAAGGACGGCTGGACCCAGCCGAAGCAGTTCGACATGCCGAAGATCGGCCAGGCGGTGCAGGAATGGGTCCGCGCCAACGGCGAGACGTACCACATCCAGCGCTACGTCGCGGTGGACAACACGAAGTAGTTCATTCATCGAGCAGCGGACACCATGATGATTCTTTCAAGCCCGCTGCCGATAGGCGGCGGGTTGCAACTTCCACCCGCGCCGTCTAACGACAGCGGGCTTGAAAACATCGATCATGCCGCCCGCTGCCTGCAAATCCGGCGCACTCCGCAAAGTCGGCTGAATTGTCGCGGCCCGCGTGCCGAAAAGGTAAGGCAGCGAGGCCCGGAGAAGCCTGCGGGCTTCAGCGCCCGCCCCGCTTGCGCAGCTTCGTCCGCCTGCCGCGACGCGAAAACTGCTCTGGCAAATGCTTCGAGGCTTGGCGTATACAGGGGTCGAGGCCGGCGCTTCGCGCTGCCCCGGACGAGGCGTGTTCCCAAAGCATGAAGCGACGGGGATGCCGGCCGGCGCAGCGGATGATGGGCGCCGTTCTGAGAGCGAGTGTGCCGATATGACGTTTCCAGCCAGCTGCCGAGTCCATCCCACCGCCGTGATCTCGCCGGAAACGGAACTGGGCGAGAACGTCGAGATCGGGGCGTTCGCCGTCATCGAAGGCAAGGTCCGCCTGGGCGCCGACTGCGTCGTGCGGCCCGGCGCCTACCTGTACGGCCCGCTCACGATGGGCCGGGGCAACGCGGTCTACACCGGAGCGGTCCTCGGCGAGAAGCCGCAGCACCTCCGCTACAACAACGAGCCGACCTGCGTCGAGATCGGCGACCACAACCTCTTCCGCGAGCACGTCACCGTCCACCGCGGCACCACCCAGGCGATGAAGACCGTCATCGGCAGCCACAACTTCTTCATGGTCGGCAGCCACGTCGCCCACGACTGCGTCGTCGGCGACCGCTGCCTGCTCGCCAACGGCGCCATGATGGGCGGGCACTGCGTCCTGCACGACAACGTCATCATCTCCGGCAACTCGGCGATCCACCAGTTCGCCCGCATCGGCCGGCTCGCCATGATCTCCGGCGTCTCCGCCTCGACCAAGGACGTGCCCCCCTTCATCGTCCAGCAGGGCATCGACTCCATCAGCGGCATCAACGTCATCGGCATGAAGCGGGCCGGGCTGTCGCAGGAGCAGATCAACGCCGTCCGCGAGGCGTTCCGCATCCTGTTCCGCTCGCGCATGGTCCTGCCTGCCGCCATCGACCGCATGGACCTGGAGATGGGTCACATCGACGTGGTGCAGGAGATGCTGTCGTTCCTGCGCGAGTGCAAGAAGGGCATCAACATGATGCGCGGCCGCCTGCACGACGAAGCCGCCTGAAGGGACGAGTCCGACGACGAGTGATGGCGCGGGTTGTCCTGCGACGGGGAAAAGAATCACTCACCAAGCCCCAGGATGAGCGGAGCGATTCCTGGGGGTGAGGTGTCGCGCGGTTCGACCCCCACCAATCGCGTTGCTCATGGTGGGGCTTGGCGCTTTCCTTCTCCTCCGACGTGGGACAACGACGCCAATAACGCAAGCAGCCCGTGCGATTCGTCGCACGGGCTGCTTCTTTTGCGCCAAACTTCCGCGAGAGGAAACTACGGGCGCGTCGGCGGGGCGATGTCGGGCGAAGCAGCGGGACGGCCGCCAGCAGGCGCGGCCAGCGGCGTGCTGCGCTCCGGCGTAGCGCTCATCGGGTCAACGAGGTCCGCGCCGCGGCCGCCGGGAGCGGGAGGCGCTGGCGGGACGCTGCCGCTGGGACGAGACGGAGCGTTAGGGTCGCGGGGAGCGACGTTGGGCCGGCGGGGGTTGCCGTCGCCCATCGGAGGTACTTGGCCGCGTTGCTTCTGCATCTCGTTGATGAGGATCTCGAGCTTGCGTTCGATCTCGGTGAGGCGACGGTCGAGGTTCGGGCCGCCCGGAGGCATCATGCCGCCGCCACCCATCATGCCAGGCATGCCGGGTCCGCCGGGTCCGCCGGGGCCGGGGCCGCCGATGCCGGGTCCGCCCGGGATGCCGCCGGGGCCGGGGCCGCCGATGCCGGGTCCGGGCTTCGGCTTCGGCTGCGGCTGGTTGCGGATCTGCTCCATGATGCGGCGCAGCTCCTGTTCGCGGCGGTCCAGCTCGGCCCGCATCATATCGAGACGAGCGCGTGCCTGCTCCAGCTCCGCCTGCGCGCGACGCAGGTCGTCGGCGCCGGGCTGGTCCTTGCGTTCTCGCCCTTCGGGACGGTCGTCGGGGCGATCCTTCGGGCGGTCCTTCGGACGGTCGTTCGGACGGTCGCCGGGACGCTCCTTCGGACCTTCCTTGGGTCCATCGACGGCTCGCTCCTTGCGCGGGGGAGCGGTGTCCTGGGCGGTCGACGCCGACCAGTTCGGGACCAGCGGCAGGATCAGCAGTCCGGCGCCCGCCAGGCCGAGCAGGCCCGCCGAGGTCAAGGCACGCGGGGTTTGGCCACGCAGAATCATCGTCAGCCTCCTTTGAAGGGATCGCACCTGCCCGATTCCGCTCGCCGCCGGCGGCAGCGTCGCGGGGGCCCCTGCGAGAAAATCCACGGTCTCCACCAGCGCCAAAGCGTACGCCTTGACTTCGCCTGGCAGCACCGACACCACCCAGGCATCGCAGCACTCCTCCTCGGCCTGCTGCAGTTCGCGCTTCGCCCACCACGCCAGCGGACACCACCAGTACGCCGCGAGGGCCGCCATCTCGAGCCAGCGCACCCAGTGGTCGCGCCGCTTCCAGTGGGCCAGCTCGTGGGCGAGCAGCGTCGTCCGCTGGTCGGTCGTCAGCCGCGCCAGCAGTCCTTGGGGCAGGATCAGTTTCGCCGAGCGCCCCATGACCCACAGCATCGGCGAGATCACGCCCGGCACGACGCACACCTGCGGGCAGTCGATCTGGAGCTTGTCCGCGAGCGACTCCGCGAGGGCCGTCACTTCGGGAGGGGCGTCCTCCGCGTGCCGCAGCAAGCGCTGGAAGCGCCGCACCCGCGACACGGCGACGACGACCCACAACAGCGACCCGGCTGCCCACAGCGCGACCAGCACCGGCTGAATCTCGAAGGTCGATGCCGCCGCGACGACCGGTTCGGGCGGCGCGACGACGAGAATGGGCGCCGGCGCGAGGAGTTCGTCCCAAAGGACCATTTCGACGTTCCACAGCTCGTCCCACGCGATTTCGACATCGAACAACGGCAGGGGCGCTGGCTCGTCAACGGGCTGCGGCAGCGGCGCCGGCTCGAAGGCCAGCGGCGCCTGCGCGGTCGCTTCGGGCGTGCGCGGCAGCCAGTCGCCGACCGGGACGCGGAACAGCGGCGGCGTCAGCAGCTTGAGCAGCACCAGCAGCCAAAGCCCGTGCGTCAGGGCGGGGCGGCGGCCCCAGTGCCCGGCGGCGCAGGCGGCGCCGGCCAGCACGCTGGCGACCACGAGATTGCTGAGGGCGAGGTTCAGGAGAGGGTTCATTTCATCTCCTTGCCGCGGCGGTCCTTTTTCTTCGCGGAATCGTCGTCGATCTCGTCGATGAGCTGCCGCAGCGCCTGCCGGTCCTTGCCCGACAGCTTCCGCGACTGCATGAGATGGGTCAGCAGCGGCGTCCACGAGCCTTCGCACAGCTGCTCGGCGACGGCCTGCAGGCGGCGCCCGACCAGCTCGTCGCGACCGATCGCTGCGGCGAAGACGTGGATCGCCAGGCTGCGGTCGCGGCGGACGCACTCCTTGTCCTCCAGCCGTTCCAGCAGCTTCTGCACCGTGGCGTACTGCGACGGCCTGCCGTCGGGGTACAGCTCCTCGGTGATGCGGCGGATCGGCAGCGGGCCGTGCTTCCACAGCGCTTGCATGACCGCCAGTTCGGCGTCGGTGATGTCCTGGGGACTGCGAGCCATCGGCCCCTCCGTGTCAGACAAGTTGACTGAGAGCCATGCTAAGTCATTCTGTCTGAGCTGTCAATCGCGAAATCCGGGAATTGTTCGGTTGATGGGGAGTGCGCCAAGCCCCACCATGAGCAACGCGATTGGTGGGGGTCGAACCGCGCGACAACTCACCCCCAGGAATCGCTTCGCTCATCCTGGGGCTTGCGGCGCTTCCATCTGGCGGATCATTCCCCTCCGCCCGTATAATCCCCGGATGCAAAACGGCTTCGACCTGGAACTGCAGCGCTGGGGGCCTGGCGCGGGCCACGCCACGCCGTCGCGCGCGCAGGCCCGCGCGTACTGCGCGCACCTGGCGCGCACGCACTACGAGAACTTCTCGGTCGCGTCGCTGCTGCTGCCGCGCCGGCTGGCGCCGCACTTCCACCACCTCTACGCCTACTGCCGCTGGGCCGACGACCTCGGCGACGAGACCGGCGGCGGCCAGCGCGCCCTCGACCTGTTGGCATGGTGGCGCGACGAGCTGATGCGCTGCTACGACGGCTCGCCACGCCATCCGGTGATGGTCGCGCTGCGCGAGACGATCATGCGGTTCAACATCCCGCCGCAGCCGTTCCTCGACCTCATCGCCGCCTTCGAGCAGGATCAATGCGTGCTGGTTTACGACGCGTTTCCGCAGGTGGTCGACTACTGCCGCAACTCCGCGAACCCGGTCGGGCAGCTCGTGCTTTACCTGTGTGAATGCCACGACGCCACGCGCGCGGCGCTGTCCGACAAGATCTGCACCGGCCTGCAGCTCGCGAACTTCTGGCAGGACGTGTCGCGCGACCTCGACATCGGCCGGGTCTATCTCCCCGGCGAGGACCGCGCCCGCTTCGGCTACGGCGACGACGACCTGCACGCCAGAAGATTCACGCCGGCGTTCGCGCAGTTGATGCGCTTCGAGGTCGACCGGGCACGGCAGCTTTTCGTTGAAGGGCTGCCGCTGGTCGAGCTGGTCCCCGCCGACGTGCAGACCGACATCGAATTGTTCGCGCGCGGCGGCCTCGCCATCCTCGGCAAGATCGAGGAGGCCGGCTACGACGTGTGGAAGGCCAGGCCGGTCCTGGGCAAGCGAGAGAAGGTTTCGCTGATGCTGGGCGTCTGGGGCCGTCGCTGGCTCCGCCGCCTGTGGCGCTGAGGTTCCGACGCATGACGCTGGCCGGCTCGTACCGATACTGCGATGAAATCGCCCGCCGCGAAGCGGGGAACTTCTACCCCGCGTTCCGGCTGCTGCCCCGCCCGCAGCGCCTGTCGATGGGCGCCCTCTACACCTTCATGCGCATCGCCGACGACCTCAGCGACGAGCCGGCCCCCAACGACGTGAAACGCCGCTCGCTCGCCGGCTGGCGGCACGGCATGCGCGAGGCGATGCACGGCCGCTACACGCACCTTTCGCACGCCGCTCTGCACGACACCATCCGCAAGCACGGCATCCCGGTCGAGCATCTCGAAGCGTTGATCGATGGCGTCGAGATGGACCTCGATCCCATCGAGTACCGCACGTTCGACGAGCTGCGGCTCTACTGCTACCGTGTAGCTTCCGTCGTCGGGCTGTGCTGCATCCACATCTGGGGCTTTCGCGACGAACGGGCGAAGGGATTGGCCGAGCTAGCGGGGCTGGCGTTCCAGCTCACGAACATCCTGCGCGACTTGAAGGAGGACGCCGAGCGAGGCCGCGTCTACCTGCCGACCGAGGAGCTGCACCGCTTCGGCTACGACGCGGAGCGGCTGAAGCGCGGCGTGCAGGACGACGCGTATCGAGCCATGATGCAGTTCGAGGCGTCGCGGGCGCAGCGGCTGTACGACGCCGCGAAGCCGCTGGCGGCGCTGCTGCCGCCGCCGGGCCGCGCGGTGTATTTGATGATGTCGCGCACGTACCGCAGTTTGCTTGACGAGATCGAGCGCCGCAACTACGACGTGTACCGCGAGCGCGTCCGCGTCAGCCGCTGGCGGAAGCTGTGGCTGGCGCTGCAGGTGCTGCCGACGCGGTTCGGGG
>JAYSSW010000593.1:0-3730 GCA_043720335.1 Planctomycetia bacterium | reverse complement strand
ACGAGCTGAAGGCCCGCATCGAAGGCAACCCGCCGAAACTGACCACCTGGATCAAGGGCGTCAAGTTCATGGAGTACCAGGACGACAAGGTCCGCCTCGACGGCGCCGGCGGCATCGCCCTGCAGGTCCACGGCGGCGGCGACCACACCAAGGAGTTCGTCCGCTACCGCAACGTCCGCGTGAAGATCCTCGATTGAGCAAACTGTTTTCTAACCACAGAGGCACAGCGGACACAGAGAGAGGAAGCGATTCGTCGGACCTGTGTTCTTGCGCCGTATTCCTCCCTGTTTTCTCTGGGCCCTCTGTGTCTCTGTGGTCAGCGCCTCTGGAAAACCCGGCTAGTCACGATTCGGCGTTCCTGGTTACAATCGCGGGTCAAGTGTCCTCGCGGAGCGGGTCAGCATCATGCGGAGCGTCGCGGAAGCCCAGAAGATCATCGCGGAGCAGGTCCGCTCGCTGCCGCCACAGCGGGTTCCGCTGACGCCAGCCACGTTGGGGCTGGTGCTCGCGGAGGACGTTGCCAGCGACCTGGAGATGCCGCCCTTCGACAAGGCGCTGATGGACGGTTTCGCGATTCGTGCAGGCGATCTGGTGGATGGCGTGGCGGAGTTGGAGATCATCGAGGAAGTGATGGCGGGGCAGACACCTCGCAAAGCAGTCGCGAGCGGCCAAGCGACGCGGATCATGACCGGGGCGCCGATTCCCGACGGCGCCGACGCGGTGGTGATGATCGAGCGCTGCGAGTTGCTGGAGTGCCGACGGGTACGGATCGCCGACCCGAAGGTGAAGCCGGGATTGAGCATCCTGCCACGCGGCAGGGAAATGCGGGTCGGCGAAGTGGTGCTGCAGCGCGGCGCCAAGCTGAGGCCGCAGGAGTTCGGGATTCTTTCGACCGTGGGCCGATCAACGGTGCTGGCGCATCCGCAGCCGAGCGTGGCGATCCTGCCGACGGGAGACGAACTGGTCGATGCGGCGGAGAAGCCAGGGCCGGGCCAGATCCGCAACAGCAACGGGCCGATGATTCTTGCCCTGGTTGCGAGGGCGGGTGGTTCGCCGAGGTTGCTGGGGATCGCGAAAGATCGAGTCGAGCATCTGAAGGAGTTGATCGAGGAAGGGTTGAAGTCCGACGTGCTGCTGCTTTCGGGCGGCGTGTCGGCGGGCAAGCTGGACCTGGTGCCCGGCGTGCTGGCGGAATGCGGCGTGCAGGCGCTCTTCCACCACGTCGCGATGAAGCCGGGCAAGCCACTCTTGTTCGGCGTCAAGCCCCGGGAAAACGGCGGCCCGCCTCGGCTGGTGTTCGGGCTGCCAGGCAACCCGGTGGGCTCGCTGGTCTGTTTCGAGTTGTTTGTCAGGCCGGCGCTGCGAGGGTTGCTGGGCCTGCCGCCGGAGCCTCGGCTTGTGCAGGCGACGTTGGCGAAAGATTTCGCGTACCGGACGGATCGCACAACGTATCACCCGGCCCGGTTGTGGATGTCGGAGACGGGATGGAGTGCCGAAGTGGTTCCCTGGTTCGGCTCGGCCGACCTGCGAGGCTTGTCGAACAGCAACGCGTTCGTGGAACTGCCCGTCGGCGACCATCAGCACAAGACGGGACAAACCCTGCCGGTGCTGGTGGTGGAAAACGAAGTTTGATCCGGTCCCGTGGAAGGAATCCTGCGGGCGAAACGAAGCATGACACGGAGGTCGTCGATGGCCACGGACACCGCGCCGATGGAAACCGAAACGCAGCCCTCGACCGCGAAGGCGGAGCCGACGATGACGACCGTCACGTCGCCTGACGCGCCGCCGGCGGCGCCGAAGAAGTCGTGGCGGCCGTCGCTCGGCCAAGTGACGGCGGTCGTGGGCGGGCTGGCCCTCTGGGTCTGCTTCCATCCGCTGGCCTGGGGCTGGCTTGGCTGGGTCGCGCTGGTGCCCACTCTTTCACTGGTCCGCTCGAAGCTGCGGACACGAAGCGTCTATCTGCTCGCCTGGCTCGCGGGGTCGGTCTTCTTCTGGACCGCGCTGCAGTGGATGCGCGTTGCTGACTACCGCATGTACGCCACCTGGGCCATGCTCGCGACCTACTGCTCGCTCTACTTCCCGGCCGCGATCCTCCTCATGCGTCTTCTCGACCGCAGGACCAGACTCCCGCTGGTCGTGACGGCGCCGCTGGTGTGGGTGTCGCTGGAGTACGTTCGCTCGTTCCTGATGACCGGCTTCGCCTGGTACTTCCTCGCCCACACGCAACACGACTACCTGGCGATCATCCAGATGGCCGACTTCGGCGGCGTCTACACGGTCAGCCTGCTCGTCGCGGCGGTCAACGCGCTGGTCTTCGACCTGCTCTACCAGCAGAAGGCACTGCGGGTCGCGTTCCAGCAGACCGACCCGACGGCCGACCAGCGCATCGGCTCGTGGGACCTGCTGAACCTGCCGATCTTCACGAAGATCGCCGCCCGCCCGAACCTCCTCATCGAGTTGGCCGCGGTGGCGCTGCTGTTCCTGGCAGCGCACACCTACGGCATGTACCGGCTGTCGCAGGAGACGACGACGCAGGGGCCGCTCGTCAGCCTGCTGCAAGGGGACCTCGACCAGCGCATCCGCAACGATGCAGGCGGCCCCGATCCCAGCAGGGACGCGATGCTGCTCGCGCTCAACCACTATTCGAGGCTGTGCCAGAGCGCGATGCGCCAAAGCCCGCTGCCCGACCTCATCATTTGGCCGGAGACCAGCTTCCCGTTCGTCTGGCACGAGGTGTCGAAGGAACTCCTCTCCGAGAACGTCCCCGCCGACTGGCGCAAGGCCGAGGTGTGGATCCGCACGCAGTTGCAGGTGATGTCGCAGACCTGCTCGACGAAGAACTGGACCCCGCAGCACCTCGTCGGCATGAACGCCACCTACCTCGACCGCGACAAGAAACGGCTCAACTACAACTCGGCCGTCCACGTCAACAAGCTCGGCCAGGTGGCGGGCCGCTTCGACAAGATGCACCGCGTCCCGTTCGGCGAGTACGTCCCGCTGCGCGACTGGCTGCCGTTCATGAACTACTTCGCCCCCTACGACTACGACTACAGCGTGTCGGCTGGCGAGAAGTTCACCCGCTTTGACGTGGGGCGCAACAAGCGCTTCGGCGTGCTGATCTGCTTCGAGGACACCGATCCGGTGCTCGCCCGCCGCTACGCCGTCGCCGACTCCGACGGGCCGCCGGTCGATTTCCTGGTCAACCTCTCCAACGACGGCTGGTTCGACGGCACCGCCGAGCACGAGACGCACCTGGCCGTGTCGCGCTTCCGCGCCGTCGAGTGCCGCCGCTCGATGGTCCGCTCGGTCAACATGGGCATCTCGGCGGTCATCGACAGCAGCGGCCGCGTGCTGCGGCCGGTGAAGATCACCGAGGACCCAGTGCGGCAGGCGATCCAGAACACCGGCGTGGCGCAGCAGCAGCCGCTGCCACCCATCTGGGCGGTCGTCCCCGACCGGACGAAGTCGCGCGAGCTGCCGGTCTCGGAGTGGGGCGACTTCAAGCAGGTCGACGGCGTGATCTCGGCGAACGTCCCGCTCGACACGCGCGTCAGCGTCTACTCGCGCTGGGGCGACACGTTCGCGCTCGCCTGCTGCGCCCTGCTGGCGCTGGCCCTGCTGCGCGGCTTCCTCGCGCCGCGTCCTATCCCTGTGGTCTGACAAGGAATGCCCATGACGGACCCTGAACCCGTGAAGTCCCCTGCTCCGCCGATGCTGCGGCGCTGGTTCT
>JAYSSW010000592.1:0-1648 GCA_043720335.1 Planctomycetia bacterium | reverse complement strand
CGGAAGCGATCCTGCGGCTGATGGAGGAGTTCCCGCGCGTGCCGTGCTGGATCAGCTTCAGTTGCAAAGACGGCACGCGACTATGCCACGGCGAACTCTTCCGCGACGCGGCGCGAGGGGTGGCGGCGTCGTCGAATGTCGTTGCGGTCGGCGTCAACTGCACGCCGCCTCGACATGTCGATAGTCTGCTGGCGTCGGCGCAGGGGATCACGATGAAACCAATCGTCGTCTACCCCAACCAGGGCGAAACATGGGACGCGCAGCAGCAAGCATGGTCGGCCAGACACGACGCCTGCGACTGGGGCGCGGCGGCGCAGCGCTGGAGTCGGCTCGGCGCTCGGCTCATCGGCGGCTGCTGTCGCACGACGCCGGACACGATCCGCCAAATTGCCGATGCGTTCCCGATCCGCAACGGAGTTTGACCCCATTGACACGCCGGGATAGGATGGATTAGCTTCACCGTGGTTCGACCTCCTGCGAGATGCGACGTTGCGATTTTTCACGACAATCTGGCACTGGCTGCGCGGCCGTCCGAAGACGGAACCCGCGTCGCCGACTCTCGCGCCAACGGGCAGCGAGCCGCTGCGCCGCGTCGTGCTGATGTCGGAGGTGCAGCGCGCGTTGTTCGACGATTTCGCCCGGCACCGCGCCACCCAGCGCGGCGACGAGGAGATCGGCTGGCTGCTGCTCGGCGTGCGCGACGGCGACGCGATGGTCGTCCACGCGACGCTGCCCGCAGGCGAATATCGCGAAGCCGGCGTCGCCCATGTGCGGTTCAACAGCCAGGCCCAGGCGGTCGCCAGCCGCTTCGTCCGGCAGAACGCGAAGCACCTGCGCATCGTCGGCGTCGTCCACACGCATCCGGGCCGGCTGCGCCATCCCAGCTCCGCCGACTTCACGGGCGACCGCGAATGGGTGCGCCGCCTGCGCGACCAGGAAGCGATCTTCGCCATCGGCACCACCGACGCGAAAGCGGACGAAGCGCCGGCGCCGCATCAGCAGGTCGAGGACGGGCTGACGTTCCACTGGTACGCGCTGGCCGCCGGCGACAAGGAATATCGGACGCTGCCGGTCGAAGTCCGCGAAGGCTTGGACCTGGCGAAGCCCTTGCATCCGCACTGGTCGGCGCTGGAGGAGCACGCGGAGTCGCTGGAGAATCTGTGCGGGCAGTTGGCCCAGGTGTCGTGCGAGGTCGTGCCGGACTCGCTGCGGGTGCGCATCGCGCTGCCCCGGCCCGGTCACTCGCTGCTGCTGGTGCTGGCCGAGGGCGTCGCTGCGTGCTACGTTCAGCAGCAGGGCGAGTTGTTCCAGGTCGAGCTGCCCGACGCCGCGCTCGACCGCGCGGTGTTCCTGGTCCTGGCCGAGCTGGCGCGGAAGCGCGAACACGCGGGCGTGCTGGCGTCTCGTTGATTGGATGGTCTTTCGATCCTTGAAGGAGTCTCCCATGGATTTCCGCCCCCTCAACACCGACGAACGACAGAAGCTCATCGACGCGCTGCGAGGCAACGCCCAGAGCAACACGCCGATCCTGATGAACCCGCGCGACACGTCGTTCGCCGGCTCGGCCCAGGAGGAGGTCAGCGACGACGAGGTCATCTCTGCGATCCACTCCGTGCCGTGCCACTACGCGGCGTGAAGCGGCGTTCGC
>JAYSSW010000591.1:0-7818 GCA_043720335.1 Planctomycetia bacterium | reverse complement strand
TCGCCGCCAAGCAGGAGGTGCCCTACGCCGACCAGTTCCACGCCCTCATCGACCTGTGGGGCAAAAACAAATCACTGGAGCCCCTGGCCAACGCGATGCCCGCGATCAAGACGGTCGCCAAGTCGGACGACGTTGCCGGCGTCGAGCACCTGCGTGCCTTCCTCGCCGCCCAGGAAAAGAGCGGCGTTGTTCCGGTGTCGATGCAGGGGGACGCGGTTCATCCCGGCGCGCCGGGCCAGCTCATGATGGCGGCGGCGCTGCTCAAGGAACTTGGCGCCGAGGGCTTCGTCAGCAGTGCGACCATCGATGGTGCGAAGCTGAGCGCCAACGCCAAGAGCTGCAAGATCACCGACGTGAAGGCGACGCCGACCGGCGTGTCGTTCGACCGGCTCGACGAGTCGCTGCCGTTCCCCATCCCCGACGAGGCGAGCGGCGTGCTGCGGCTGTACCCGACCATCCTCGACCTGAGCCAGTACACGCTGAAAGTCACCGGCTTGAAGGACGGCGTCTATTTGCTCAAGGTCAACGGCGCTGCCATCGCGACGCTGCCAGCGAAGGAGCTGGAAGCCGGCGTGAACCTGACGGCGTTCGGCAGCGACCCCAAGGGCAAGCTGCCCAACCCCATCGCCGCCCAGGGCAAGGCCGTGCTGGCGGCGGTGAGCGTCCGCGCTGGCCTGGTCGGCCAGTGGCGCGGCTTGTCGAAGGCGGCGCACGCTCCCAAAGCGCCGGAGATGCTGCAAACGCAGCTCAGTGCGCTGACGAAACGCGTCGCGGACGCGGATGAGGCGATCCGCGTCGCCGCCCAGCCGAAGGTGCTGCGGTTCGAACTGATGGCGAAGTGATTCGCAGCGTCATATAGCCCCCGGCTTGCCGGGGGTGCGACGCAACGCATGCCGGTTGAATGCGAGGTGATCGTTCGCCGAACCGGACGAACGATCACGATGCATCGCATTGCCGTGGGATTCGGCCTCACCCCCGGCAAGCCGGGGGCTATATATCCGCAATCATCACGACTTCTTCAGATGCTTCGCGAAGAACGCGAACAGCGCGCGGTCGGCGGTCTCGGCGTCGGCGCCCCGGAAGCCGTGGCCGGCGCCGGGGAGCGTGAGGAGTTCGGCTTCGACGCCGGCGGCCTTCAGGCGGTCGATCATCCAAACGGCTTGTTCGTGGGCGACGTACTTGTCCTCGATGCCGTGGATGCAGAGGGTCGGCGCCGCGTTCGGGGTGACCCAGTTGAGCGGGCTGGAGACGATGTGCTTGAGCTTCGCCGTCTCCAGGTTGCCGCCCAGCCAAAGCGGCAGCACCTCGGCGGCGTCGACGCTCTTGCCGTAGGATTTCGTGAAGTCGCTGGGGCCGTAGACGTTGACGACGCAGGCGACGCGGCTCGACTGGTCGGGGTTGCCGCCGGCGCCCTCGAACTGCTTGACGTCGGCGGTGACGGCGAGGAACTGCGCGAGGTGCCCACCCGCCGATCCGCCGGTGACGCCGATGCGGTCCGGGTCGATGTTGTACTTTTTCGCGTTCGCCCGCAGCCAGCGGACCGCCGCCTTCACGTCATGGACGGCGGCGGGGAACGGGTGCTTCGGTGCCAGGCGGTAGCTCGCGGTGACGGCGACGTAGCCCTGCTCGGCGAGGCGGACGCAGAGGTTGTCGTAGCTCTGGCGGTTGCCTGCGCGGAAGCCGCCGCCGTGGATGCAGAGGATCGCGGGGAAGGGCCCGTCGCCGGTCTTGGGCCGGGCCAGGTCGAGCTGGAGCTTGACCCCGTCGGGGCTGGCGTAGTCGAGGTTCGGCTCGAACACGACGCTGTCGGGCACCTTGAGCTTGACGGGCGGATTCTGCGCCCCTGCGAAGAGGAGACCGGTCGCAAGCGAAACCAGCGCGAGAGCAAAGACCAGCAAAGTTCGTCGCATCGTTTCCTCGAAAGGGGGAGAGGGTTGGAAATCAGGCTAAACTTCGGTGACAACGCCGGTGCTGGAGCCGAACGAACGGGCCTCGACGCCCATTTGTTGCAGCATGCGCAGGAACAGGTTCGACAACGGCATGTTGTCGCGGCGGTTGAACGCGACGTGCCCCTGGTGGCGCAGGCCGCCGCCGGCGAGCAGGATCGGCAGGTTGTCGACCGAGTGGGCGGAGGCGTTGCTGAGGTTGCTCGCGTAGAGGACCATCGTGCGGTCGAGCAGCGTTTCGCCCCCCTCGGCCGAGTCCTTCAACTTGGCGAGGAAGCCGTTGAAGGCGCGCAGTTCGGCCTCCTCGATGCGGGCGAGCTGCTCGATCTTCGAGTTGTCCTGGCCGTGGTGCGAGGCGTCGTGGTGGCCGAGTGTGACGCCGTCGAGCACGGGGCGCTCCTGGGAATCGAGCGAAAGCGTGATGGCGCGCGTCGAGTCGGTTTGCAGGGCGAGGTGGACGAGGTCGTACCACTGCCTCGACCGCGCCAGCAGTTGGCCCGGCCCGTTCTCGTTGACGGGGATCGGCACGTTCACGCGCGGCTTGGGGCGGTTGATCCACGCCTCGTCCTGCTGCAAGCGCTGCTCGGCTTCGCGGATCGACGTGAGGAACAGGTCGAGCCGGTGCCGGTCGGCGGCGCCCAGGTTCTCGGACATCGCCCGCGCCTGGCTGCGGAGGTCGTCGAGGATGCTGCGGCCGTCGCGCAGGCGGCGGATCTCGCGGGCGGTCTCCTCGGGAGTGCCCTGGATGAAGAGTTGGCGGAACACGCCGCTGGCGAAGTGCTGGGCGGGGACGCGCACGCCGCGCCGGTTCCACGAGTAGACGGTGCCGCCCAGCACGAGCGACGCGAAGCGGGTCTCGCTGCCGATGCGGGACGCGACCTCCTGGTCGAGAGAGATTGTGTTGCGCACGTCGTTGAGGCGGATTCCCTCGGCCGGCGCGCCGGTCATCAGGGCGATGTCGTTGTGGTGGCCGGGCGCGTAGCCCCGGTGCGACATGCCGGAGAAGACGGTGAACTGGCCACGGTGCGCGTCGAGCACGCGCGTGTAGCGGGTGTGCGGGTAGTCGCGGCCCGCCTGCTCGGGGAACAGGAACGGCGTGTGCATGCCGAGAGGCCGGCCGACCAGCACCATGCGTCGCGGCAGCGCCGCTTGCTGGCCGCGCGCGGGCAGCATCGCGTCGAGCAGCGGCAGCGCGACGCAGACGCCGGCGGAGCGCAGGAACGTGCGTCGGTCGAGGCGTGGCAGCGGCATGCGAGGCTCCGGTGAATGAGATCAGCCGAACAACGGCGCCCAACTACGATGAGCTCAAGAGCCATCAAGAATGGGAATTGGCTGTTTCATGCCAGTTGTTTCGATTCATTGGTTCCATGATCCCGCGCGGATCTCGAAATGACGAGCCAAAAAGCGAGTTCAATCGTCTTTTCCAGTAAAAGGTGGGCGTGCGAACCGCCGTTCGGCGTGGTAGAATGCCAGCAAATGCCAACGCCAGGGTCGACGGGAGAAAGCGGTGAATCACATATCACTCAACGTGCATGACGAAGCCGTCCGAGAATTTTTCCTGGGACTTCCAGCCGACTTCCAAGGCTCTGTCGTTGAGCTGAATGGTCGTGCTTTGGCGTTCGTTGTTCCCGTCGGGCCGCCAGTGGACAACGACGACGACTGGACGGACGCCAAGAATGCGAGGCGCTGCGAACTCATCGACAAGGAGATCGACAGCGCCCTGGAGCCTGCCGAGGCCGTGGAACTGTCGCGCTTGCAAGCCGAGATGCTGCGCTACCGCCGCAAGGTGGCTCCGCTGCCTTTGGACGATGCTCGAAGACTGCATCAGGAACTGCTGAAGAAAGCCGCCCAGCAGCAAGCGGGATAAGCCATGTGCGCGTTCGAGTATCCACGTCGGCCTCTGGTCCGCCGACATGGCCCGTGTGGGTACGCCGATGTCTGCAGCTATCGCCCCTGGCTGCGCGACGAGTTCTGTTTTCGCTGCGCCTATTGTCTTTTTCGCGAGCAGTGGGCGATGGTGCGCGCGAACTTCGACATCGATCACTTCCAGCCCGTTGCGCTTCGGAGCGACCTGTTCCTCGCATACGACAACCTGGTTTATTCCTGTGCGACCTGCAACGCAGCCAAAGGAGCGCGACTGCTGCCCAACCCGGAAACCACGCTGGTCCGCGACTGCATCCAAGTCGAGGAGGATGGCAGATTGGTGTGTCGCACGCCGGAAGCGCGACGGCTTGTCCGGATGCTCGGCCTCAATGATGTCGAGTTCGTCGAATTTCGCATGCTTTGGCTGGGAATCGTCGCGTTGGCGAAGGAGCACGATCCGGCGCTTTGGCGTCGTTTGATGGGCTATCCCATCGACCTTCCCGATCTCGAAGCATTGCGGCCCCCGGGTGGCAATGTTCGACCTGAGGGCGTGAGGGAGTCCAGTTTCGCGTTGAAACTGCGAGGCGAACTGCCTGAAGTGTATTGATCGCTACTTGCTCAGGAACACGCGGCTGCGCACGACCTCGTGCAGCAGCGAGCGGAAGCCGAAATTCTTCTCTCGCACCGTCGCCACGATCTGCTCGACAACTTCGCGGTCGGCGAACTGGATCTCGGCGCCGGTCGAGTAGGTCAGCAGTTTCTCGGCCAGGTTGCGCGTCAACTGCTCGCGGTCTTCGAGCAGGATTTTGCGGTAGTCGTCGATGTTCTTGAACGCCTTGCCGTCGTGCGTCACGCCGCCGATCTCGACATCGGGGCCTCGGAAGTAGCGGCTACCTTTGACGACGCCTTGCTTGGTCGGCTTGCTCGCGCGGTAGAAGTCGCGCCAGCCGCCGATGGCGTCGAAGTTTTCGAGCGCGAAGCCCGGCGGGTCGATGTGGACGTGGCAGGTCGCGCACGCAGGCGTGTTGCGGTGCTTGTCGAGCTGCTGGCGGATCGTCGTGGCGCCGCGGATGTCGGGCTCGAAGAGCGGGATGTCGGGCGGCGGCGGGGCAGGGGGCTTGCCGACGACGCGGTCCAGCACCCATCTGCCGCGCAGCACCGGCGACGTGCGCGTGCCGTCGGCGGTCACCTTCAGCACGCTCGCCTGCGTCAAAACGCCGCCGCGATGGCAGTCGGCCGGCAGCTTGACCTTGCGCAGCTCGTGCCCTGCGACACCTGGGACGCCGTAGTGCCGGGCCAGCCGTTCGTTGAGCATCGACCAGTCCGACGTGACGAACTCAAGCAGGCTGCGGTCGTGGCGCAGGATCTCCTCGAAATACCGCTCCGTTTCGCGCGGCATCGACCAGAGGAGGAACGTGTCGAACTCCGGGTAGAGCTGCGGGTCGGGCGTGGTGTCGTTGATCTTGCGCAGGTCGAGCCACTGCCCGGCGAAGTTCTCCGTGAAGCGACGCGCTTTCGTGTCGTTCAACATCCGTTCGACTTGTGCGTGCAGCTTCGTCGGATCCGTCAACTCTCCGGCCTGGGCAGCGTTCAGCAGTTCGCGATCCGGCATGGACGACCACAGGAAGTACGCCAGCCGATTCGCGATGGCGTGGTCGTCCAAGCGCGTGGTGCGAAAATCCTTCGCAGCGTTCAGCGCCTTCGGGCCTGGCTCCTGGAAGTAGAGGAAACGTGTCGAGCAAAGGATCGCCTGGTAGCCATGCAGCATCGCGTCGGCGAAGGAGTATTTCTGGTCGAGCCGATCATGCACGACCTTGACGTAGTGGCGGTTCAGTTCCTCGCTGACCGGCCCGCGCAGCGCGCGAGGCAGGAAGTCGCGGATCAATCTTTCCGCGTCCTCGCGCGGCCGCGCCGAGGCGGGGACGAGCGGGTCGTAGTTCATCCAGTAGCTTTCGGGGCGGTTGTCGGCGATTTTCGGGATCGCCTTCTTCTCCGCTTCCGCCTTGGCGACCGAGCTGGCTTTGACAGGTACGTCCTTGAAGAGCCGTTGGTAGCTTTCCGGCGGGAAGGGGCGGAGCGGACCTTCGATCTTCAGCCACTCGATCACCAGCCCCGGACCGGGATAGTCCTCCAGCGGCGGTTTCACCTTCTTCAAGAAGAACTCGTGGCGGTCGGGAAGCGACCAGGCGCTGACGCGGACGTTGGTCTCGCGGTTCATGTCGAACTCGGCTTCAAAAACCGTCGCCTTGTCGGCGGGAACGTCGCGGCAGAACTGCGTTTCCGGGGCGCCCCGCTCGCGGATCGGCCGGCACAGGAGCGCCAGCGTCAATGGCTTGTCCTGCGTGCCGACCGCATACGCTGAGACGGTGACGCGGTAGTGGCCGCCTTGCAGCACCAGCGGCGTCGCCACCGGGATGTAGTCGGGCAACTGCGCGTGCAGCACCAGCGCGTCGCCAGTTACGCGTGCCGACTTGCCGAGCACGTCCTTGAACACGTCGGCTGACTTGTCGGCGATCTCTTTGCCGCTGCGCTTGCTCACGAACGGCGTCGGGGGTGCGTTGGGGATCGCCGCGAGGATCGCTTTCTCCGCCGCCTGCTGGTAGGCGATAAGGTGCGCGGCCGAGATTTCGAGGGCGGCGCTGATGTTGTCGAAGCCGGCGGCGGCGTTGTCCTCGGGAAGCAGCGGCTTAAGCGGCACATTGATCGCCAGCAGGTCGTGAAGCGTGTTCTCGTATTCCGTGGCGTTGAGCCGGCGCAGGACGACGCGGCCCTGTTTCTTTTGAAGATCGAGCGAAGCGGCGTGCAGTTCCTTGTGCAGTCCGCGCGTCGCCTGGTCGAGATCGCGCTGCGGGGGCCGCTCGCGTTTCTGAGGTGGCATCGCGCCGGTGGCGAGTTTGTCATGCACCTTCACCCACTGGGCCATCGTGCGCGGATCGCCAAGATCGAACTTGAGCGTGTCGAGCCGCAGCCCCGCTTTCTGCACGGTGGAACCGTGGCAGTCGATGCAGTGGGCATCGAGGAACGGCCTGAGCGCGTGCTTGGGTTCCTGAGCCGCCGACCGGCCGGCGTGCGACATCAGCCCAAGGAGCAAGATCAGGGAAGGGAGGTGAAATCGGTCCATGAGAGGATGCGGACCTCGACGCGGCAGGAAAGGGCGGATGGCTGACTAAAGCCAGGGAAGCCTGGCGACGCAATCGTCGATGTCTTCGGGTTCGCCGACTGGTATCATGGAGCAGGAGCCGGCTGTGCTCGTTCGAGAACAAGACCCTCCGCCGCGCGTGGGTCGCGCTGCGGAGAGCGGAAGGACCAAACCGATGGCCATGCTCACGAAGATCGAAATCAAGGGCTACCGGTCCATCAAGGCCGCGTCGCTCGAACTGGACCGCTTGAACGTGATGATCGGCGCCAACGGGGCGGGCAAGAGCAACTTCGTCTCGTTCTTCAAGTTGCTGAACGAGATGATGGGAAGCCGGCTGCAGAACTACATCGCAGGAGCCGGGCGTGCCCAGTCCCTGCTCCATTTCGGACCCAAACGCACTCCTCAGATGGAAGCGACCATGGAGTTCCGTTCAGAAGATTTCGTGAACATCTACCATCAAAGACTCTTCCATGTCGCAGGCGACACGCTGGCGTTTGCTGACGAGACACTTCAGTATCATCATGACCGTTTTCCAAAACCAAAAGTGATTTCCTTGGGCGCGGGTCATCAGGAAACGCGCATCGGCGAAGAAGCCATCAAGACAACAAAGGAATCGCAAACCGCACGCGCGTTTCGACATTTGCTTGTTCGTTGTCGTGTATATCACTTCCATGACACTTCGCCAACAGCCCGCATTCGGCAGTCTTGCTACTTGCGCGACCATCATTGCCTAATGCCAGATGCAGGCAATTTGGGCGCTATGCTGTACGCCTATTACGCCGGCTCGAAATATGCTCTATAATGCTACTGTAGGCCACAGCGGCCAGCGACCACGTTGCTCTTGCGGAGGCGAGTCATGCCGATCCCATT
>JAYSSW010000590.1:0-7819 GCA_043720335.1 Planctomycetia bacterium | reverse complement strand
AACGCGACTGCTAGAATGGCCCTTCGAGCCAATACCTCCGCGAGCGAAGCCGCCATGTTTGTGACGCATCTGGAAAGCGCGATCGACGGGACCGTCCTGCCTGCGGGCCAGGTGTGGAACATGCACGCGGGCCGGCCGCTCTGGGTGCGCTACGACCTGGAGCGCGTGAAGGCCGCCGTGCGTCGCAGTGACTTGGTCGCGCGCGAGAAGTCGCTGTGGCGCTACCGCGAGCTGCTGCCGCTGCCGGCGGGCGCCGAGCCGGTGACGCTGGGCGAAGGGATGTCGCCGCTGCTGCCCTGCCCGCGGCTGGGCAAGGAACTGGGATTGTCGCGGCTGTCGATCAAGGACGAGTCGCAGCTCCCGGCCGGCAGCTTCAAGAGCCGGGGCATGGCCGTCGCCGTCAGCATGGCGAAGCAGCTCGGCCTGACGCGCCTCGCCGTCCCCACGGCGGGCAACGCCGGCGGGGCGCTCGCCCTGTACGGCGCCCGCGCGGGGATGGAGGTGTTCGTCTTCATGCCCGACGACACGCCCGTCATCAACCAGATGGAAGCCCACCTCGCTGGAGCGAAAGTCCATCTCGTCAACGGCCTCATCAACGACTGCGGCAAGATCGTCCGCGACGGGGCCGGCCCGATGGGCTGGTTCGACATGTCGACCCTGAAGGAGCCGTACCGCCTCGAAGGCAAGAAGACGATGGGGATCGAACTGGCCGAGCAACTGGGCTGGAAGCTCCCCGACGTGATCTTCTACCCGACCGGCGGCGGGACCGGGTTGATCGGCATGTGGAAGGCGTTCCACGAGCTGCGCGAGCTGGGCTGGATCAGCGAAGGTCGCTTCCCGAAACTGGTGAGCTGCCAGAGCGACGGCTGCGCCCCTATCGTTCGCGCGTTCGACAAGGGCGAGCGCTACGCCGAGCTGTTCGAGGGCGCCCGCACCATCGCCAGCGGCCTGCGCGTGCCAGCGGCGGTCGGCGACTTCATGATGCTCGACGCGATCCGCGCCAGCGGCGGCGCGGCGGTCGCCGGCGACGAGCGGCGCATCGTCGAGTGGATGCGCCGCGTGACGGCGCTGGAGGGGATCGCCATCTGCCCGGAGACGGCGGTCTGCTTCGACGTGCTGGCGAGGCTGGTGCGCGAGGGGAAGGTGGGCCGCGACGAGGAGATCGTCGTGTTCAACACCGGCGCCGCCCAGAAGTACCCCGAAGCGGTGCCGCTCGACCTGCCCCGCCTCGACAAGAACCACATCGACTACGCGAAGCTGTAGGGACGCGTTCTGCAAGCCGCTGGCGGTCCGTCAGCCAGCGACCGGCGCCGCGCTAGACGTGCTGGTCGACGAGGATCGGGTTGCCGTCCGGGTCGACCGCGACGAAGCTCGCGGGGCCTGTGGTTGTTTCGTCGGCCTCGGACGCGAGCGTGACCCCTTGCGACTTCAAGCGGCGCTGCAGGTCGCGCACGTCCTCGAACGTGCCGAGCTTCTGGGCGTTCTGGTCCCAGCCCGGGTTGAAGGTCAACATGTTCTTGGGGAACATGCCCTGGAAGAGGCCGATGACGTGGTCGCCGTTCTTCAGGATCAGCCAGTTCTGGGCGGCGTCCCCGCCGAAGACGGTGAAGCCGAACTTCTCGTAGAACGCCTTCGAGGCCGCGAGGTCGTTGACCGACAAGCTGAGGGAGAACGCGCCGAGTTGCATGATACGCTCCGGGAGCAAGCCAACCGTGCGGATATGAACGCGGGGTATTTCTACAAGCCGGCGCCGCGACGCCAAGCGACGCGGATCTGCGCGACGTCGGCGGCGCCTCGCTGCCGTGCTTGGCAAGCCTGTTGCCTCGCTTGCTTCATCCCGTCACGGCGCGGACTTGCTGGCCTGCGCCGTGTTGCCGTCGGCGCCCAGGTTGGCCCGGCCGCCGTTCGGAGTCGGTTCAAGTTTGAAAGCGGATGATGGGTCGGCGGCGTCGATCGCGGGGCTGTGCTCGCGGTCGAGCACCCAGCCGCCGCTCTTGCCGCTGGCCGCCTGGTCCCAGCGTCCCGCCTTCGAGCGCAGGCGATAGTCGCGGCGCGCGGGATCGGCGAACAGCGGATCGCGGGAGAGGTTGCCGATCCCTTTCAACGCCTTCTGGCCAAGGGTGTAGGTGACGGTGGCCTTGCTCGTCGCGTCCACAATGATGTCGCCGCCGCCGTTGTTCCACAGGATGCTGTTCTTGACGGTGATCTTCGATTTCCCCGTCACGCTGATGGCGTGGCCGGCGACGGCCGGCTTGCACGTGTGGTCGGCGATCGTGACGTGGTTCATGTCGAGCGTGGAGCCGAACTTGTCGTCGGCGCCATCGACGTAGACCGGCGCGACGGCTCCGTCTCCCGCCGGGTTGCACGCGTTGGCGTAGAAGAGATCGTGGTCCAGCGAGGCGATGCCGCCTTCGTCGACGAAGAAGGCGCTGCCCACGGAAGGGGCGAAGTTGCCCGTGAAGACGTTGTGGGACAGCTTGTAGTTGCCCCCCTTGTTGAAGACGATGATCCCGCCGCCCCAGCCGTAGCCGTGGTCGCGGCCGATTTCGTTGCCAATGATCCGGTTGTGCGAGATCTCGGCGTTTTCCGAGAAGATGTGAAGCCCGCCGCCGTGGTCGCTGACCCCGACATTGTTCTGCACGGTGTTGCCGCGAATGACCACTTTCCGTGCGTCGAGCGCGATGCCGGCTCCCCGTCCCGAGACGTTGTTGCGGATGACGTTGTCCAGGATCGAGATGCTCGCGCCGGTGAAATAGATGCCGCCGCCGAACTTCTCCTGGTCTTGCTTGACAGGGGGACAGGTCTGGTTTTTCTCGATCACATTGTTCGAGATCGTCGGGGAGCCGTCGAAGATGTAGAACCCACCGCCCAGCCACGCGGGCTCCCCCAGCTTGCTGCGGCCGCCGCCGGTGACCAGGAAGCCGTCGACGATGCTGGCGCCGCACTCCCGCATCGAGACGACCGAGTCCTTGCCGTCGCCCTTGAGATGCGAGGGGTTGGTGGCGGGGTCGCGCATCTTGAAGTTGCCCGCGGTTCCCGCAGCGTAGCCGGCCTTGGCGCCACCGACGTAGCCGCCATAGAGTCGGACGGCCTTGTCCTGCACGCGGAGGTTCTCCGGATAGGTTCCGCCGGCCACCGCGATGACGGCGTTGTCCTTGGCGGCGTTGATGGCCTGCTGCACGGTGCGGAACGGGCGGAGCGCGCTGCCGTCCTGGGCGCCGGTGTTGTCGTCGTCCACGAAGAGACTGGCCGGGACCACGGTGCGGGGGCCGCCCGGCGTCTTTTCGCCGGTCGCGGGCTGAGACAGCGATCGTCCCACCCCCAGGGTCAGCAGCATTCCCGTGAGAGCCAGCAGACTTTGAAAGCCTCGTTGCATGTTGTCCAGTTCCTTTCCGGGTCATGCTGCGGTAGCGATGGGTTTGTTCACTGCTTCTGCCAGAAACCATGGCCGATGCCGTCCCGGACGAACGTCCGACCGGAATATTGGCCTGGGACCATCAGCGGCTGACTCATGAAAATCTCCACGGAGACATCCACAAGCTACCACAGACGGCCACGCAACGGAAGGCCTCGGCAGCCGAACATTCCGACTCAGTTCCCAAGCCGGCTGCATGGAACGTGAGGTCGCGGAAGACGGCCGTGCCTGCCCCGTCAAGTGCATCCGTATGTTCGGCCATGAGAATCGTCGATGCCGCCTTTTGCGCAGTCTATGAAACGGGAGGATTCTCTGTTCCTGCTCTCCCCATGCAGGTCGGGGGGGCGAAACGAAATCTCGCGACGCCCCGACTTTCGTCGGGAATAAATCGCAGCGGCGCGGCTCTTCCCATTGCGGGCGCGTATGCTTCCTTTCCTGCGCTCGCGAATCACTCCGCACCGGCGAGGGGTTGGCATGGTCGCTTCGCGCGTCGGTCTCGGCTTGCTGTCGATTCTCCTTCTCACGTCGTCCCTGCGAGCGGGCGATGACACGTCGCGTGCGCTGGCCGAGAAGGCACGCAAGGTGCTCCAAACCCATTGCTACCGCTGCCACGGGCAGGACGGCACCAACGAAGGCGGCCTCAACTTCGTCACCGACCTCAAGCAGCTCGTGCAGCGCCGCCGCGTCACGCCCGGCGACGCCGCCAAGTCGAAGCTGCTCAAGCGGATGGCCAGCGAGAACGATCCGATGCCGCCCGCCGAGGAGAAGGTGCGGCCCAGCGCGGACGAACACGCGGTGTTGAAGCAATGGATCGAGGCGAACTGCCCGCTGCCCGAGTCGGCGCCGCAGCGGGCGTTCCTGTCCCCCGTCGACGCGTTGCAGGCGATGCGGGCCGACCTGGAGAAAGCGACGCCGCGCGACCGCCCGTTCCTGCGCTACTTCACCCTGACGCACCTGCACAACGCGGGGCAGTCGGCCGAGGAGATGCAGAGCTACCGGCACGGCCTGTCGAAGCTCGTCAACAGCCTGTCGTGGGGCAGGCAGATCGTCGTCCCCAAGATCATCGATCCTGAGAAGACGATCCTGCGCATCGACCTGCGCGACTACCAGTGGAACGAGAAGACGTGGGATGCGATCACGTCGCGCAACCCCTACGGCGTGGCCTTCACGCACGACGCCGCCCGCGACCTGGCCGACGCGACGCGCTGCCCGCTGCCTTACGTGCGGGGCGACTGGTTCGTCGCCGCCGCGTCGCGTCCGCCGCTCTACCACGACATCCTGCAACTGCCCGGCAGCGAGCGCGAGCTGGAGAAGCTGCTCCGCGTCGACGTGGCCGAGAACGTCCGCCAGGAGCGCGTCGCCCGCGCCGGCTTCAACAGCTCCGGCGTCTCGCGCAACAACCGCCTCATCGAACGCCACGAGTCGGGCGCCACCGTCTACTGGAAGAGCTACGACTTCGCGGGCAACACCGGCCGGCAGAACCTCTTCGCCCTCCCGCTCGGCCCCGGCGACGACAACGCCTCCTTCCAGCACGACGGCGGCGAGATCATCTTCACGCTCCCCAACGGCCTGCAGGCCTACTTCCTCACCGACGGCAAGGGGACGCGCATCGACAAGGGGCCGACCGCCATCGTCAGCGACCCGCGCCGCCCCGACCGCGCCGTCGAGAACGGCCTGTCGTGCATGTCGTGCCACGCGCGCGGCATGATCGAGAAGGCCGACCAGGTCCGCCCGCACGTGCTGAAGAACGAAGCCGCCTTCGGGCGAGGCACGGTCGAAAGCGTCACCGCGCTGTACCCGACGAACGACAAGCTGCTGGAGCTGCTGCGCGGCGACGCCAAGCGGTTCCAAAGCGCGGTCGCGAAGACCGGCGCCCCGCTGAGCGCGACTGAGCCGATCGCGGCGCTGGCGAGCCGCTTCGAGAGCGAGATGGACCTGCCGCTGGTCGCCGCCGAGGCGGGGGTGCCGACGGCGCAGCTGCTGCGAGCGTTGGAGAAGTTCCCGCACTTGGCCAAGCCGCTCGGAACGCTGCGTGTCGAAGGGACGACGATCCAGCGGCAGGTCTTCGTCGATTCGTTCCAGGACATGGTCGAGGCGCTGCAACTGGGCCGCTACCTGGCGTCGCGCAACGTGGCCGCCGACCGGCTGGTGCGCCAGGGGCTGACGCTGCTGCCGACCGACCGCGCCGCCGCGCTGAAGGCGTTCGACGAGGCCGCCCGCCTGGAACCGGAGAACCCGCAGGCGCACGCCGGGCGCGGCGACGTGCTGCGCGTCGAGCAGCGCGACGGCGACGCCATCCTCGCCTACACCGAGGCGATCCGGCTCGACCCGCGCACGCCGGTCTATTTCAACAACCGCGCGCTGGTCTACCAGAAGCAGGGGGAAGCCGACCGCGCCATCGCCGACTTCGCCGCGGCGTTGCGGCTCGACCCGCGCTTCGGCGTCGCCTACCACAACCGCGGCGTGGCCCACTACCACAAGGGCGAACTCGACCGCGCCATCGCCGACTACACCGAGGCGATCAGCCTCGACCCGACCTTCGCGCGGGCCTTCAACAACCGGGGCTACGCCCGTCTCGACAAGACCGACTACGACCAGGCCATCGCCGACTTCACGCAGGCGGTGAAGCTCGACCCGCGTCTCGCCGCCGCGTTCAACAACCGGGGCCTGGCGCACCTCAAGAAGCGCCAGCCCGTGCAGGCCATCGCCGACTTCACCGAGGCGATCCGCCTCGATTCGCGCTTCGCACGGGCCTACTTCAACCGCAGCGTGGCGAACCGCCAGCAGGGCCTGACCGCCCGCGCCGACGCCGACCTCCGCCGCGCCCGCGAGCTGGACCCGAACCTCGACGACGAGTGAAGCGTAGTCAGAAAAAGACATCGCGCCCAAGCCCCACCATGAGCGAAGCGATTGGTGGGGGTCGAACCCCCAGGAATCGCGTTGCTCATCCTGGGGCTTGAGAATTTCATCCCTTCCCCCGGAGGCTTCCCATGCGTTCCCTCTTCCTCGCGTGCCTCCTTGGCACGCTGACGCTTCCCCTCGCCGGCTGCGGTGGCCGCGACAATAAAAAAGAATTCACCTCGGTCGGCACCACGATCGGCTCCACGGGCGCGACCCCCGCACCGGCCGGCGAAGCGAAGAAAAGCGACGGCGGCGGCGCCAAAGAAGCCCCGCCGGGCGTGATCGTGACGGACCTGGACCCGACGCCCGCTGCCAAGTCCGACCCCGGCGTCGCCGAACCGGTCGTCGGCATGGCGAAGCCGAAAGCGAAGCAGAAGCAGCCCGAACCCCCCTCCGGCGTGCTGACGGCGGGCAGTTTCGACGACAACCTCGACCCGCTCGTGTTCAAGTCGTTCCTCGCCAAGATGAACCGCAACCAGACGTTCGGCAAGCTGCCGAGCCTGTTGGACGGCCAGCGCGTGCTCATCAGCGTGCGCGACGCCGCAGGCCAGCCGGTCGGCAGCGCCAAGGTCCGCCTCGCCGCTGGCGCCAACCAGGGGGTCGAAGCCCTCACCCGCAGCGACGGCCGCGCGGTGTTCGTCCTGTCGTTCGACCAGCTCCCCGAGAACCAGGACCTCATCGCCACCGTCACGCCCCCCGACGGCGGCGCCTCGATCACCGAGACGGTCACGGCCCGTGCGCCGCGCTGGGACGTCACGCTGCCTCAGACGAAGGCGTCGCTGCCCAAGCACCTCGACTTCTCCATCGTCTTCGACACGACCGGCAGCATGGGGGACGAGTTGAAGTATCTCAGTTCGGAGATCAAGAACATCGCCGCCTCGATCAAGGCGAAGTACCCCGAGGTGCAGCAGCGCTACAGCCTGATCCTCTACCGCGACGCAGGGGACGAGTACGTCACGCGCGTGTTCGACTTCAACACGTCGGTGGACGACTTCCACAAGGTGATGTCGCAGCAGAAGGCGGAGGGGGGCGGCGACTACCCCGAGGCGATGCACCTGGGCCTGGAGGACGCGGTCAAGCTGCGCTGGCGCGACGCCGACGCCGCCCGCGTGATGTTCCTGATCGCCGACGCCCCGCCGCACGCCCAGCACGCGCCGCGCACGATGAACGCCATCGGCGCCCTCCGCAAGCGCGGCGTGGCCGTCTACCCGATCGCGTGCAGCGGCTACGACGACGCCTGCGAACTGGCGATGCGCGGCTCGGCCATGCTCACCGGGGCGCAGTTCCTGTTCCTCACCGACGATTCCGGCGTCGGCGGCAGCCACGCCGAGCCGAAGATCCCGTACTACCAGGTGGAGCGGCTGGAGAAGCTGATGACGCGGATGATCGCGTCGGAGCTGTCGGGCCAGCGCATCGACGCCGACCCGAAGGACGTGATCCGCAGCGTGGGCAAGAAGGTGAACTGATTCTCGCATATAGCCCCGTCTTGCCGGGGGTGACGCG
>JAYSSW010000589.1:0-7822 GCA_043720335.1 Planctomycetia bacterium | reverse complement strand
ATCAAGGAGGCGAACGGGATCACGTTCGCCCAGGACGCGACCGCGCAGCACGGGGGCATGCCGCGCAGCGCGGCGCAGACGGGCTGCGTCGATTTCGTGCAGTCGCCAGCCGGCATCGCGAAGGAGCTGGCGCGGATCAGCCGGCACCCCTACCTCCGCGAGCGTCCCGTGCCCCCGGCGACGCCCGAGGTCTCCGAGGAGGCGGAGGAGCCTTACGCGGCGCTGTTCCGGCTGCTGCGCAGCGCCACGCAGGTCGACTACGCCAACTACAAGCGGTCCACCATCGAGCGGCGCATCCAGCGTCGCATCCTGGTGCATCATCTCGAAAGCGTCGGGGACTATCTCGCCCTGGTCCGCAAGCAGTCTGCGGAGGTGATGGCGCTGCACAAGGACCTGCTCATCCACGTCACGCGCTTCTTCCGCGAGCCGGAGGCGTTCGAGGCGGTCAAGTCGGTCGTTCTCCCGGCGCTGGGCAGGGATCTCGCGGCGGAAACGCCGATCCGCGTCTGGGTCGCGGGATGCTCGACGGGCGAGGAGGTCTACACGCTTGCCATCTGCCTGATGGAGCACCTCGGCGAGCGCACGGCGGCGACGCCGGTGAAGATCTTCGCCACCGACGTCAGCGACGAAGCGCTGGCGCACGCGAGGCTGGGGACCTACCAGGAGAACATCGCCGCGGACGTGTCGCCGGAGCGTCTGTGGCGCTACTTCGTCAAGATCGCGGGGGGCTACCAGATCGTCAAGTCGATCCGCGACCTGTGCGTCTTCGCCCGCCACGACATGACCCGCGACCCGCCGTTCTCGTCGCTCGACCTCATCAGTTGCCGCAACGTGCTGATCTACCTGGGGCCGGTGCTGCAGAAGCGGGTGCTGCCGCTGTTCCACTACGCCCTGAAGCCGGGCCGCTTCCTGCTGCTGGGCGCGTCGGAAACGATCGGCGGCTACGCCGACCTGTTCGAGCCCGCCGACACGGAGAACCGCGTCTACGCCGCCAAGGCGACGCCTTCGCGGATCGCCTTCGACTTCAGCTCCGGCGGCACGCTCCTCACCGAGAACCACGCCGGGCCGCTCGGCGCGCGGCCCCTCCAGGGCCTGCTTGATTTCAAGGGCGAGGCCGACCGCGCCGTGCTGGCCCACTACGCTCCCTCCGGCGTCACGGTCGACGACAACATGGAGATCATGCAGTTCCGGGGCCAGACCGGCGCCTTCCTCGCCCCCAGCCCCGGCAACGCCAGCCTCAACCTTTTCCGCATGGCCCGCGAGGGCCTGCTCGTCGACCTGCGCTCCGACATCGACGAGTCGCGCCGCACCGGCAAGCCCGCCCGCCGCGACGGGCTGCGCGTCCGCGCCAACGGGCAGCACCTCGACGCCGCCGTCCAGGTCATCCCGCTGCAGATCGGCGCGCGTCCCTGCTTCGCCGTGCTGTTCGAGGAGCCCCCCGCGTCTCAACGGCGCCGCCCAGGCCGCGACTTCCCAGGGCCTGCCAGCCGAACCGTCGGCCCAGGATCAGCGGCTTTCCCAGATCCAGCAGGAGCTGGAATCGACCAAGGAGTTCCTCCATTCCAGCATCGAGGAGATGGAGACCAGCAACGAGGAGCTGCGGGCGGCCAACGAGGAGATCGTCTCCAGCAACGAGGAGCTCCAGAGCACCAACGAGGAGATGCAGACCGCCAAGGAGGAGATCCAGGCGTCCAACGAGGAGCTGAACACCCTCAACGAGCAGCAGCTGAAGGGCGCCCGCGACGACGCCGAGGCCGTCCTCGGCACCATCCATGTCCCCCTCGTCGTGCTCGATTCCGAACTGCGGCTGCTGGCGGCCAACTCCGCCTTCTGCGACTTCTTCAAGGTCAGCCTCGCCGAGTCCGAGAACCGCTACCTCCGCGACCTTGGCAACCGCCAGTGGGACATCCCCAGCCTGGCCCAGTTCCTGGCCCAAACCCTCGACGACGGGGGCACGCTCAAGCTCGTCGTCGAGGACGAGGAGGCGATCCGCCAGCTTGTGGTGATGGTCCTCGGCTCGAAGGGCTACCGGCTCTTCCAGGCCAGGAACGGCGCCGACGCCCTCAACAAGATCGCCGATTTCAGCGGCGAAATCCACCTGCTCATCACCGACGTGATGATGCCCGGCATGAGCGGGCAGAAGCTCGCCGAGACGCTGCGGACCACGCGCCCCGGCGTCAAGGTCCTCTTCGTTTCGGGCCATTCCGAGGAGCTGGTCCGCCAGCAGGGGGTGGCGCCCGACTCCGCCTCGTTCGTGCAGAAGCCGTTCTCCCCCTCCGCTCTGCTGCGGAAAGTGCAGAAGCTGCTGGCCTCGTGAGCTTCGCCGAGCGGTCGGCGGCGATTCGCCCTTGACGGATCGTTCCCCCTGCTTGAAAATTGACGCAGACGCACCTTTTCCTTTTGCTGGGAGGCCGAGCGATGACTCGCCGATTGACGCTGTCGGTTCTGGCGCTGCTGCTGGCGGTCCAACTGCACGCCGACCCCGCGCTGCGCACGCAGGCCAAGGGGCAGTACGTCGAGGCGCGCACCTGCGACGTCTGGACCGGCCCCTGCTTCGCCAACGCCGACTTCAACCTGGCCGGCAAGAACGCCGTCCTCGCCTGGCGCATCGACGAGGGCAGTGTCGGCCCCGTCTCGCTCAACGGGCTGACCGTCGTCGCCATCGTCGCCGCGCACAACACGCTCGGTTTGGAGCAGGCCGGCCCCGCCAAGGCGGTGCTGATCCTCGACAAGAGCGCCACGCCGGAGCAGCGGAAGGCGCTGCAGCAGTTCGCCCAGCAGCAAGGGGGCGACCTGCTCGCCAACGTGGTGAAGGTGCATGTCGCGCCGATCCAGATGACCGTTTGCGACTGCAAGGGGAGCGCCTGCACCGAACTCGACGCGGGGGTCGCCTACATCAAGACGCGCTGCCTCGACGTCGCCCACGACAAGGCGTGTGGCAACGAGATCGCGTACTACCCGCCGCTCGTGGGCAACGTGAAGGCGATCCCCGCCGCCGCCGACCACCACTTCCGAGGCGCCGGACTGGGACACACCTGGAGCGACGGCGACCGCCGCGGCACCTACGTCGGCACGTTCAGCGTGCGGTAGTGCCAGCGGTCCCAGGCCTCACGAACCCGGAGCGCAAGCGATGGGATCGCAGCGAGCCATGCAGGCGGAAATTTCTCGTTCCGCGTGTCGCCAAGGTATCCCATCGCTTGCGCTCCGGGTTCGTGAGGTCAAGCATTCCAAACCATTGCACCCATCGCTGAAGGCCCGATCCATGATCCGCAAGACGATTCCATTGCTCGCCTTCGCCACGTTGTCGGTCGTGCTGCTCACGCTGGCCCGCGCCGGGGATACGGGCAAGTACACGATCAAGACGGCCGAGAACGCGCCGCCGAAGGAGCTGAGCGAGCCGATCCAGAAGCTGCTCGGCAATCATTCCGTTCAGCTGCTCGCCCCCGACGGCAAGGCGGTCTGCGAGGTCTGGATCCGCAAGGAGATCCCCTCCGACGCCACCCCCGAACAGGTCAAGAACGGCATCACCTACCGCGAGGTGAAGCAGACGGAGATTTTCGGAGCGGTCCAGTTCCTCAAGGACGTGGCCGACTACCGCAAGCAGAGGATCAAGGCCGGCGTCTACACGCTGCGGCTCGCCTACCAGCCGACCGACGGCAAGCACACCGCCGACATCTCCGAGTTCCAGGATTTTGTGGCAGTGATCAGTGCGAAAGCCGACACGAAGCCCGGCTTGCTCGACCCGAAGGTGATGCAGGAGACGAGCGGCGACAGCATCAGCCTGGGACACCCCGGCGTGTTCATGCTGTGCCCGAACAACAAGCCCGGCCCGATGCCGGAGCTGCAAACGCGACCGAAAAGCCACTGGGTGCTGAACACCCGCAGCGCCCTCGTCGTCGACGGCAAGGCGACCGGCACCCACCTCGGCATCGGCCTGACGCTCGTCGGCCACTCCCCGGCGGAGTAGCGGCGCCGTTCGTCAACGAATCCTCAGAAGCTGGCACGCATCCTCGTAGCTCGCCTGCAAGTCGAGCGGGATCTTGACCTCCTCGCTCAGCCAGACGGGCAGCGTGGGCAGCGCTTCGCCAAGCTTCAGCGCGAACGGGCACACATCGAGGTACGAGCGGTTCCCCGACCGCCTCCCCCGGCACGTCACGGCGTACAGGTCCGGCGCGTCGGCGCCGAACGCGGGGTCCGGGCGGTCGATGAGTTCCATCAGGTCGGCGAAAAGATTGAACGAACGGATCGTCACGATGTCCACGATCGACACGCTCACCTGCTGCTGAAGCAGGGCGGCGCATTTCGCGACGAACGCCCGGCGGTGCTCAGGCCGATCCTTGTTGGACGGGCTGACGATCTCGATCGCGGCCACCAGTCGCCGGGCACGTGTCGCGTCGTAGACCAGCACTTCATATTCCGACGGCTCAACCAGGTCGGTCTCGATGGTCAGCACGGGAGCGTCCGGCGACCACGCCGCGACCGTCCCGTTCGTCCCGGCTTCTTGCGGTGTAGAAACCTCGGACGCCTCCGTCTCGAACGTGCCAATATCGACCTCGAAACGGCTGCCCAAATGAACGCGCGGCTCCGCGACGTATTCCGCAGGCAGCACGCGGTTGAGGTGTTGGATCATGTACGTGGGCCAGGCTCCGTGCAGCCCTTCCCAGTTGAAATGATCGGCGAGCGGCGGGCGGAAATGGTCGCGGAGCGACATCGTGCGATCCTCGTGCCTCGGCTCGCCGCCGCCGTCACTTCGTCGGCAGCTTCACGTTCGCGCCGAGCACGGCGCCGTCCTTCCTGCCGATCGCGCGGGCGGCGTCGATGCCGTGGAACTGGCAGCCCTCGACCTCGATATAGTCGTTGAACGGCTGGTTCAAGACTTCCGGGTTGGCGTCGAAGTAGATCGCGGCTGCCGGGGTCTCGCCGGTCTCCGTCAGCGTGCTCAAGTTCTGCAAACGGATCGGCTGGTCGCGCGTCCCGCCGGCGTTCATCAGGAACACGGCTGAACGGTTGAAGCCCCGGAAGTCGGCGTCCTCCAGTTCGAGGCCGGGCGATTGCAGCTGCACGAAGACCAGGTCCTTCACCTTCCTGGCGCCGTCGAAGACGATGCCGCGCCCCTTCAGCTTGAAGCCGCGCGCCTGCGACAGCTTCAGGATCGGATCGTTTTCGTTCTTCGACGCCGACACCCAACGGACTTCCTTCAAGCCGGCGGCTGCCTGGATGACCACGTCGGTCGTTCCCTTGCTGGGGTCGATGACGACGTTCTCCTCGTGGACCTCGTCGTGCAGTTCAAGGATCGCGCCGGCCGGGGCGATGCGCAGGGCCTGCTGGATCTTGCGGTAGCTGTTCGTCTTGCTGGCGTCCTTGGAGATGACCAGCACGGACGCCTTGACCTGCGGCTCCTTGCGGTGGTCGCCGCCGGGAAGATTGAACCAGACCATCGCGCCGAGCACGGCGACGACGGGGATCGCCAGCACGCCGAGCACCAGGCTCCAGCGGCGCGAATCGCGGTCGGCGGGCTTCTTCGCGGGCGGCTGCTTCCTGGTCGGCTTCGGGCTGGGGGAGGTGTCGGCCTTCGCGGACGGGTCGACGGTGTCGTCGGCCAGATTCTCCCAGGGTTCGTCGTCCAGCACCCGGCTTGGCGCGGGGGCCGGCGCCGTCGACACTTGCTTGGCGGGAGCGGGCGGTGGCGGCGCGGGAGCGGGCTTCGGCGCCGCCGCGACCGGACGCATCGGCTGGGGTGCTGGTCTCGGCGGAGCCACCGGCGCGGGAGCGGGGGGCGGAGGCGGCGCAACGCGCGGCGGCTGGCGCGGCGGAGCGGGAGGCGCTGGCGCGACGCGCTCCTGCGGACGAGGCACGCCGACCGTCACCTGCACGGGCGGCTTCGGCGCCTGGTTCGTCGAGCTTGGCTGCACGCGCGGCATGTGCAGGTTCGTCTCGGGCTTGCCGATCGACGACACGCTCGAATCGGACACTCCCTGACCCGACGCGGCCAGGCTGAGGCGGGGCATCTCCGATTCCGGCGGCGGGCTGATCGGGTTCTGCACGAACGGCGCGATCGCTTCCACGACCTCCGCAGGCGTCGCGTAGCGGTCGTCGGGCGACTTCGACATCATCTTGACGATGATGGCCGCGAGCTGCGCCGGCACGTCGCTGCGCACGTCGGAGATCGGCTTCGGGTGCCGCGACTGGTGCCACAGCAGCTTCTGCGCGACCGTGCCTTCGCCGAACGGTGTCTTCGCGGTCAGCATGAAGTAGAATGTCGCGCCCAGGCTGTAGATGTCGGCGCGGATGTCGACCGCGTGGCTGTCGAGGGCCTGTTCGGGCGACAGGTAGTCGGCCGTGCCCAGGACGTTCTCGTCGTACTTCTTGGTGAGGATGTCGTCTTCGTCGTTGAAGAAGCGCGCCAGGCCCATGTCGAGGACTTTGACGGTGCCGGTGCGGTCGACGAGGATGTTGCCCGGCTTGATGTCGCGGTGCAGCAAGCCCTTCTGGAAAGCATGCTCCAGCCCAAGGGCGGACTGGTAGACGTAGTGGCAGGCCCGCTCCACGTCCATCGGGCCGACCTTCTTGACCATGTCCTGAAGGTTCGCCCCGTCGACGTACTCCATCACGAGGAAGTGAAGCTCCTCGTCCTGGTCGATGTCGTAGGCGTGGACGATGTTGACATGGTCGAGCGCGGCCACCGCGCGCGCTTCGCGGATGAAGCGTTCGAGCGACGCGGGATCCTTCGCCTTGGCGGCGGGCAGCACCTTGACCGCGACGCGGCGGCGCATCAGCTTGTGCTCGCAGAGGTAGACGCTCCCCATGCCGCCGGAGCCGATGCGCTCCAGCACCTTGTACTTGCCGATGGAGAAGCGGCGCCATTTGCCCTGGATGATCTGCTCGGCCTGGAAATGGGTGAGCAGCCCGTCGCGCACGAACATGCCAGCCACCTTGGAAGGCTCCGGCGGCATGGCGGCGCGCTGCTTCTGCAGGTAGGCGTCGAGCCGTTTCTCGTCGGCGACCCCGCTCTTGCGCACAAGCTCAAGGAATTCTTCCACGGATGCTGGTGCAGCCATGGGCCTGCCTTTCGGGGACAACGGCGTGGGAGGGGTCGCCGTGCCTGATGTTTCCGAATCGAAACACGGACGGGGTTCGCTCCAGTATACGTCAGCCCCCCGCAAAGTCAGGCGAAAATTCGCCAAAGACTTCTCCACGAGGGACACGAAGAGGCACGAAGAAAGACCAAAAGACCGGGAGAGGGGGAGACAGGGAGACAGGGAATACGATCCACGATATCAAGCCCGCTGCCGCTAGGCGGCGGGTCAACGCCCATGTGAAGGCGTTACCCCGCCGGCTAGTGCCGCATCTCTCAAACAGCGTTGCATAAGGTGGCGGCTTCGCCAGTCGCTGGACTTTCCCCCGTTTGCGGCGGCGGTGCGGTGCGACGAAGCGGGCGCGGCGTTGCTTCTGCACCGGCTTGCCGGTGTAGGTCCAGGCGAACGGGTGCGCCATCGTGGCGTTGTAGTACTCCATGAACGCGCGCAACTGCCCTTCCAGGTCCGGCACCGACGTGAAGTTCCCGCCCCGCAGCAGCTTCCGGTGCATGATCCCGAACACGATCTCGATCTGGTTCAGCCACGAACTGTGCTTCGGCAGGTAGACGCAGCGGATCCGGTGCGCCATGTCCGACAAAAATTCCCGACGCGTGGCCATCGATTTCAACACGCCGCTCTCGTTTTTTTCCCAGCGCGTCGCGCAGTCCGCAGCTTTCGGCGACGAACTTCACCAGGCTTTCCGACATGTGCGTGTTGAGGCGGTCGACCACGAAGATCCATTCGGC
>JAYSSW010000588.1:0-7826 GCA_043720335.1 Planctomycetia bacterium | reverse complement strand
GGCGTCGCGCGGGTCGGCCTCGCTCGCGCTTCGGGCTCAGACGGCTGGCGACTCACAAGGAACTGCCTTCTTCCCGATCGTTCCTTCCCGTGGTCCCGCCGTCCCCGAGGAGTTCCAGGTTCGCTCGGCGCTCAGGCTCGGACGATTTCACCCTGGTTCGTGACCGAGACCATTTCACGCCGGAACCACCGCGACGGGACGCCTTTCGCAGCAAGCGAAGGAGGCGTCCCGTCGCTTGCGTTTCCGGGTGCGCAGCTGCGCGTCGCCATTGATTTTCGTTGATCCCGTGCATGGATCGTCAAGCCGGGCGGAAGCGATGGGCCGGGTTGCGTAGGGGCATGCGGAGACTGTCTTCGCGAGGCGTCGGCGCTAGAATAACTGCGGGTTGCAGGGGTCGTTCCGCCCGCGAGCCTTGCCCAAAACGCAGGCGCGAAAAATGCGGTCCATTTTTCCAGATTGGCCTAGCAATCCCATTTTAACTCTGTAGAATTTCACGAAATTACCCAGCCGCCCCATTTTGGTGTCGGCAAGTAACAACCGCATGTGGAAATGTTCCACGGGTTCTCTTTCTTGTCCACGGAGAAGCGTTTCATGAAGCGTCACATTCTGAGTGCGGTGCTGGCTGTTGCAGCCACCCTCGGTCTCGCCCTCGAAACCCAGGCCAACGGCGGTCTCTTCCGTCGCCAGGCCAAGTGTGGCGGCGGCTGCAGCGGCGCCTCGGCGGCGGCTTCGGGCTGCGGCTCGACGGCGGTCGCCAGCAGCGACTTCGCCCCGGCAGCGCACGTTCCCGCGCCCGCCCCGACCGTCACCTACGTCGAGCAGACGGTCACCAAGTACCGGACCGAAACCGTCCAGAAGGAAATCGAAGAGACGGTCAACAAGCAAGTCGCCAAGGAAGTCAAGTTCTCCTACGACGTGGTCGTGCCGGTTTCCTCCAACGAGGAGCGGACCCGCATGGTCAACACGCAGGTCAACAAGGAAGTCAAGTACACCTACCAGGTCAGCGTTCCCGTTGTCACCAACGAGGAGCGGATGAAGACCGTGTACCAGCAGGTGATGAAGAACGTCCCCTACACCTACCAGGTGTCGGTGCCGGTCGTCACCCAGGAAGCCCGCTCGGTCACCAGCTACACGACCGTCACGAAGCAGGTTCCCTACACCTACACCGTCATGGTCCCGACGACCGTCCAGCGCACGGTCCCCCAGACGACCTACACCTGCGTTCCTGAGACCGTCAGCTACTGCGTCCCCGTCTGCAAGATGGTCCCCGTCACCTGCGTCGACGCCTGCGGCCGCTGCGTGACCACCTGCCAGCGCGTCACCGAGATGCAGACCTGCACCAAGACGGTCATGAACCGCGTCCCCACCACGACGATGGTCACGATCAACGAGACCGTCTGCCAGGCCCAGACCCGCGAAGGCGTCCGCAACATCACCGAGTGCGTCCCCGTGACCAGCCAGGTCATGGTCAACGTCACGAACTACCGCAGCGAGAACCGCGAAGGCTCCCGCCAGGTCTGCGAGACGGTCTCCAGCCAGCAGAAGTACACCGTGCAGGTGTGCAGCAGCAAGGTCGAGACCCGCGAAGGCACCAAGACGGTCTGCGAGATCGTCGCCGTCCAGCAGAAGTACACCGTCGTCGTCAACAGCACCCGCACCGAGAAGCGCGAAGGGACCAAGACGGTCTATGACACCGTCGCCGAGAAGGTCCGCCGCACCGTGACTGAGACCCGCTCGGTCCCCTACACGGAAGTCGTCCGGGTCGCTGTCAACACGACCGACGCCTGCAGCAGCCCGGCCTCCGCCGCCCCGTGCAACGACGCCAGCTACAGCAGCGGTTCCAGCAGCAGCGGCCACGGCCGTCTGTTCGGCGGCCACTCCGGCGGCGGCATCTTCCGTCGCGCCAGCTGCGGCGGCTGCAAGTAGTTCGCCTTCCTGAGCGATTGAATCCAACCGAAGCCACGTCCCTTCCCGGGGGCGTGGCTTTTTGCGTTCGCCTCCTTCCACATCAGCCTGCCCGCGAACCCGTTTCTTCGTCAAACCGGGAAAATCCGTCCCTTCGGCAACTCTCCTGCGAAAGTGCATGCTATGGTTCCGGTACGGAACCGGTGCGCCGATTGCCCATGACGCGGCGCTGCGCACCATGAGGGAGGCCAGTGGCGTACTTCGCGGACAACGACACTTCAGCCCCGAGCGCGACATGAGCACGCTTTCCCACGCCAAGAAGCTGGCGAAGACGCCCCGACCCCGCTGCGACGACGGCGACACGCTCCTTCCGGACGGCGAGCGAACGCCGATCGACGCCGAGGACGCGACCCAGAACTTCGGCAAGCGGTCGGCGCCGCCAGCCAGCGACCGGACGCTGGAGATCTCCGACGCCGTCGCGCCGCCGCCGCGCGCGGACGACGCCACCCACCGCGTCGGCGCCCAGGGCGAGATGCTCGCTGCGGCGCCCCTGCCGCAGCTGGAGGGGTACGAGATTTTGGCGGAGTTGGGCCGGGGAGGCATGGGAGTCGTCTACAAGGCCTGGCAGTACAGCCTGAGCCGGGTCGTCGCGGTGAAGATGGTGCTGGGGGGCGCCTTCGCCGGTGCCGACGACCTGCAGCGGTTCCAGGCGGAAGCGCGTGCGGTCGCCCGGCTGCACCATCCGAACCTGCTCAGCATCTACGAGATCGGCCAGGACGCGCAGCTGCCGTTCTTCGCGATGGAGTACATCGAAGGCGGAACGTTGGCGCAGCGGCTCAACGGCCAGCCGCTGCCGCCGCGTGCGCGGCGCAGCTGACGCGGTCGCTGGCGCAGGCCATCGACTACGCGCACAAGCAGGGGATCGTGCACCGCGATCTCAAGCCTTCGAACATCCTGTTGACGGGGACCGCCGCCGACTCGATCGAGGGCTGCTTGGCGAAGATCACCGACTTCGGCGTCGCCAAATGCCAGCACGAGGTCAGCTGCACGCGGACGGGCGACATCCTCGGCACGCCGAGCTACATGGCGCCGGAGCAGGCGTCGGGGGGTCGTGCGGCGGTTGGCCCCGCCGTCGACGTGTACAGCCTCGGCGCGATCCTCTACCAGCTGCTGACGGGCCGCCCGCCGTTCGAGGGGGACACGCCGGCGGAGACGTTGATGAAGGTCGTCCACGACGACCCGGCGAGGCCGAGCCGGCACGTCCGGGCGTTGCCGGCGGACCTGGAGACGATCTGCCTGAAGTGCCTGGAGAAAGACCCGTCGCGCCGCTACGCGACCGCGCTGGCGCTGGCGGACGACCTGGAGCGGTTCCTGCGCGACGAGCCGGTGCTGGCGAAGCCGTCTCCGCTGCTGGTGCGGGCGCGCAGATGGACGAGGCGGCACCCGGCGGCGGCGGTGGCCCTCGTCGGCTTCGTCGGCGTCGTGGCCGTCGCCTTCGCGATGCTCGCGGCGAAGTGGCGCCAGGCCAGCCGCCTGGCCGACCAGCAGAGGCAGGCGCTGGTCCAGGACAAGACGCGCCTGGCGGAGTCGTTCCTCGACCAGGGGATCCACCTCGCCCAGGCCGGCGACGCCAAGCGCGCCCTGCACTGGATGGTCCGCAGCCTCAAGGTCGCCGAGGAGGCGGAGCAACTGGGAGGCGGCCCGCTGCAGGTCGCCTCGGCGGCGCGCATGAACCTCGCCGGCTGGAGCCAGACGGTCGCGCCCCCCCCGGTCCCGCTCCGCAAGCACCACCAGTGGATCACCTCCAGCTCCTTCAGCCCCGACGGGCGCTTCGTCGCCACCGCCGGCACCGACCGCGTCGTGCAGGTCTGGGACGTGCTCGCCCGCAAGCCCGCCTGCGCGCCGCTCCAGCTCCCCGACGAGGTCTGGCAGCTCGCCTTCCATCCCTCGGGGCGACGGCTCGTCACCCTCAGCGGGCCTGGCAAGGGCAGGACCAGCGAGATCCGCGTCTGGGCCAGCTCCGACGACGCCCCCGGCGCGTTCGTCCCGCACGGCGAGCCGCTCCCTTTCCCCGCAGGCCCGCACCGCCTGGGCTTCGACCCGTCGGGCAGTCGGCTCTTCGTCGTCACCAACCAGGGCATCCTCAGCCTCTGGAGCTTCGATCCCGCCGCCGCCCGGCACGGCCTCGCCCTCGTGCGCGGGCCGATGCCCTTCCTCCACGACCAGGCGCTCTTCAGCCCCGACGGAACGCTGCTGGTTTCCTGCGACCCCCGTTCGCGGCTGGTCCACTTCTGGCGGCCCGGCGACGGCGCCGAGGCCCGGCAGCCCCTCTGGACCGACGGGCCGGTCGGCGCCCTGGCCTTCAGCCCCGACTCGAAACGCGTGGCGTTCGCGGCCAACCTCCCCCCGCAGGCGACGCGCCCGCGCGAGCGCAGTGTCCTGAACTTCCTCGACCCCGCCAACGGCGAGCTGGTCGGCGCGCCGATCGAGCTGCCCGGGCTGGCCAAGACGCTCGTCTTCGCCGGCGACGGCGCCTGCCTGGCGGCCAGCGTGTACCGCTTCAACGCGAAGCGCGACGCGGTCGACGCCGGCGAGATTCAGCTCTTCGACGCCGAGCCCGACGGGGCGTGGCGGCGCCGCGACGTGGAGATGGCCACGCCCAGCACCAACTGGAGCCTCGCCTTCGCGTCGGGCGGACGGCTGCTGCTGGCGGGCTGCGAAGACCGCTTCGCCCGGCTGTTCAGCACCGCCGACGGCAGCCAGTTCGTCGAGCCGATCGCCCACGAGGGGTGCGTCGCCCAGGTGCACGTCAGCCCCGACGGACACACCGCGCTGACCACCTGCCGCACCGATTTCTCGACCGCGCGCCTCACCGGCCTGCCCCGCTGCGACCATCTGGGGCGATTCCTGCCCCAGTCCGCGCCCCTCGCCGACGCCCGCTGGATGCCCGACGGCGCGCATCTCTGGACCGCCGCTGACGGCAGGCCGATGCTGCGCTGGCGCGTCGGCCTGCCCGCCCCCGTCGAGCGCTGGTCGCCCGCGGGCAGGAAGCACCGCTTCGCCGTGTTCGCCCCCGACGGCCTCCGCGCTTTCCTGCAGGACCAGGCCGGGGGCTTCACCGCGCTGCGCCTCCCCGGCCAGCAGGAGATCGTCCAGCGTCCGGGGCTGGCGCCGCCCCCCCGCGACAAGGACGAGATCGAGGGAGGCGTCCTCCACCACTTCGCCTCGAGGCGCCTGCTCCGCTACGCCAGCCGCCCCCCCACCCTGCAGTGGTGCGGCGAGGACGGCGAAGCCCTCGGCCCGACCGTCGTCACCCACGAGGGCGACCCCTGGTTCACGCGCACGGCCGTCAGCCCCGACGGGCGCTGGACCGCGGCGGCCACCTACCACTGGGCCACCAACAAGGCCGAGGTGGTCCTCTACGAGGGGAGCGGTCTCAAACGGTCGCTGCGCATGGAATTCCCCGACCCCGTCTTCGGCCTGGGCTTCAGCCCCGACAGCGCCGAACTCGCCGTCGGCGGCGGCGACCGCCAGGTCCAACGCTACCGCGTCGACACCGGCGCCGCCGTCGGCGCCCCGCTGCTCCACCGCGCCGAGGTCCGCCAGCTCGCCTACCTCGCCGACGGCCTCAGCATCGCCACCGGCACCCGCGAGGGGATCGTCCAGATCTGGGGCCTGCCCCACGGCAAGGCGATCGGACCCCCCGTCAAGCACGCCGCGAAAGTCGCCGGCATCGCCACGCAGCCCGGCGGGCGGCTCGTCTTCAGCTGGTCGCTGCAACGCAGCGGAATCCTCGCCGCCTCCCCTGTCCCCGTCCAGGGCTCGCCCCTGCTGCTCAAACGCTGGGTCGTGGCCCTCACCAGCATGGACATGAACGCCGACGGCGCCATCCGCGCCCTCTCGCCCGAACGCCTCCTGCTCGCCCAGTCCGAGCTTGCCGAACGGGGCGGCGCTCCGGCCCTGGGCGACTGACCATCGCGCTGCAACGGCGACTTTCATGGCCTTCCCGCGCCCCGGCGTGATATACTTCACGCCAGTGTCGTCTGGTTCATTCCTGCGGAGGCCTGCCATGAACCCGCTCAAGCTCGGCGAACGCACGACCCCGGTGATGGAGCCGGAGATCGAGATCCGCACCCGTCGGCAGCCCCCCTACCATGTCATCATCGAGAACGACGAGCACCACTCGATGGAGTTCGTCATCGCCATGCTCCAGAAGGTGTTCGGCTTCTCGGTCGAGAAGGCCTACGAGCTGATGCTGGTCGCCCACAGCCAGGGCCAGGCGGTCGTCTGGACCGGGGCCAAGGAGGTCGCCGAGCTGAAGCACGAGCAGGTCACGAGCATGCACGAGAAGCACGCGAAGTCGGGCCGCGACCTCGGCCCCGTCGGCTGCCGCATCGAACCGGCGGAGTAGAAGCGGTTTCAACGCCTCCGACGACGAAATCCACGGGCAACGTCGAGCGGCGCGGCAGATGGTTTCCGTCGCCCGAGGTTCAGAAACAGCTTCTTGGCAAGGCTTCATTCTCGGCCCGGCAACGTGTAGAATGAACGCTGGCGTTCCTCCGCTTCGGCGCGTCCTTCCACGGAGTCGGTCCATGCGCTACGGGTTCCTGTTCGGCTGCCTGTGCTGGCTGATCCTGTTCGCGCACGCGCCGGCCCAGACGGGCAAGCCGAGCACGCCGTACAAGATCGAGTTCGACCAGGCCAAGGACGTGACCACCGAGAACCTCGACAAAGCCGTCCCGTCGGGCCTCTACGTCAAGGTGAAGTTCGCCGTCACCATGGACGGCGCCAAGGTCGACGAGGTCGCCGGCGACACCAAGCTCGTCATCGAGGAGAACGGCATCCGCGTCAAGGAGATGGACGTCCCGCGCCCCTCCGCATCGGAAGACCTCAGCGTCATCCTCGCCATCGACACCAGCGGCAGCATGAAGGAGCATGGCCGCATGGTGCAGGCCCGCGAGGCTGCCGCCGTCTTCCTCGACAAGCTGCCCGCCAAGGCCGACTGCGGGCTGATCCTGTTCGACCACGAGATCCGCCAGTCGCTGCCGCGAACCTATCAGCGCGCGCCGCTGTCGGCGCAGATCAACGCCATCCAACCGCGCGGCGGCACCGCCTACCTCGACGCCGGCTTCGCGGCGGTGCAGATGCTCAAGGACACCTCCCCCGCCCGCGAACGCGCCATCGTCCTCATGACCGACGGCATCGACCTCAACAGCTCCAAGACGCTGCAACAAGTGATCGCCGAGGCGAAGCAGAACCGCGTGCGCGTCTACACCATCGGCATCGGCGAACCGGGCAAGCTGGAGCAGGTCAGCACCGCCCTCGTCCTCGACCACAGCGGCAGCATGAAGCCCCCCGCCGACGATCGCGACACCACGTCGAAGATCCAAGCCCTGCATCTCGCCGGCTCGCGTTTCGTCAGTTCGATGTCGTCGGCCGGGCGGTGCAGCCTGATCCCGTTCAGCAGCCAGGTCAGCACGCCGCAGCCGTTCACGAACGACAAGTTCTCGCTCGCCGCCAGCATCCGCAAGCTGGTGCCCAAGGGCGAAACGGCACTGTACGACGCGACCTACACCGCCATCGGCGTGCTGGAGGCCGACGGCAGCCGAGGCAAGCGGGCGGTCGTCGCCATGACCGACGGCATCGACAACGCCAGCCGCCGCCGCGTCGACGAGGTCATCGAACGCGCCCGCGAAGCGAAGGTCCCCCTCTACATGCTCGGCTTCGGCCGCGACCACGAGATCGACCGCGTCAAGATGGAGCGCATGGCCAGCGAGACCGGCGGCCGCTACTACCACGCCAAGAACAAGGACAGCCTGCTTGAGATCTTCGAGAACCTGTCGATCCAGCTCCACGACGACGGCATCGACGAGTTCACCCTCGGCGAGCTTGCCCAGAAGACCGGCGGCCAGTACTACCCG
>JAYSSW010000587.1:0-7836 GCA_043720335.1 Planctomycetia bacterium | reverse complement strand
GCCGCCCTTCATGGCTTTGCCTTCGAGGGTGATCTTGCCTTTGACCGGATAGACCGTTACGCTGCCCGAACCGCAGCCGGCGAGCACGAGGGGGAGGGCGATGCAGGGCAGGAGACGAAGGATCGAGCGCATGAGGCGGGGACTCCGAAAGATTCGACCCCCACCAATCGCGATGCTCATGGTGGGGCTTGGGGTTCCGTTGTTTCAGTGCATGGGTCAGTTGTTGTCGCTGAAGACTTCGCCGCCGCTGCGGCTGCCCATGGCCTGCCAGACGAGGAGGGAGGTGTTGTCGCTGAAGAAGCGGACGCTGCCGTCGGCGAGGGAGGCGTTGACGCCGCCGGTGTGGTAGCCCCGTGCGGCGGCGAAGAGATTGGCGTAGCCGCTGCTGCTGACGCAGGGCATGCCTTCGGCGGGGAAGTTGCGGCAGCCCCAGACGGCGTCGGGGACGGCGGAGTTGGGTCCGGTCTGGGCGCTGAAGACGTTGCCGCCCATGGTGCCGTAGCCCCAGGTGCCGCGCGAGTCCTGGTAGGAGGGTCCGGTGGAGCTTGGTGTGCGGTGCTTGACTTCGCTGATGGCGAGGGTGTTGGAGGCGCCGTCGGTGATCTCGGTGACGCGGACCTTGGAGTTGTTGCCGAAGACGCCGCCGATGGAGGGGTTGGTGGTGGAGGCGACGCCGTAGCCCCCCTTGCCGTAGCAGGCGGCGTAGTTGCCTCGGGCGAGGTGCTCCATGTTGGTGCCGTTGGACATGAGCTCGTCGGTGTAGGGGTGGGAGGGGCAGTCCATCATGACGAGGTGGGAGTTGCCGACCGGCGTGGCGGCGTAGGTCCCGTTGCCGAACCAGTCGACGACCTCAGCGCGTTCGGTGCGGATCTTCTCGAAGTTGTTGAAGAGGGGGTGCCTGCTCGATTTGGGGGAGGATGTAGCAGATCCACGGCCCGCCGATGCCGACTTTGCCGCTGCCATTGCGGCCGTTGGGGTCGTCGGGGTTGGCGCTCAGGTTGACGGTGCCGGGCGGGAACTTCTTGTACGCCGACTCGTAGGTGTGCAGCGCCAGCGTCAACTGCTTCAGGTTGTTGGAGCACTGCATGCGGGCGGCGGCTTCGCGCACCTTCTGCACCGCGGGAACCAGCAGCGCGATCAGGATGGCGATGATCGCGATCACAACCAGCAGCTCGATGAGCGTGAACGCCCAGCGGAGTTTCGACCGTTGCATGGGAGGCGATCCTTTCAACAGATCGGAAAAGGAAAAGCAAGATGTCGGGAAGCGGAGGACGCCTTCGAGACGGGCGGACGCGCAGGCCCGCTGCCCTTCGGCGAATCAGATGTCGAACATGCTACTTCAGCGATGTGAAGGATCGGTTCAAGGTCGATGAAAAGGAGGTGGACGAGCAAGTGTGAAAGACACGAGAGAACCGCCACGCGGTCATTTCGGCGGAGCTGCGGGGGGCCGCCGCCACGTCACGCCGCAGACCGCCAGCGCGATGGCCGCGACGACGAAGGCGTCGACCGCCGACAAGCGGTCGCCGACGGCGAGGTTGAAGATGCCGTACAGCAGCGTTGCGAGGGCGACGAGGCCGGCGATGATCGGCATGGGGGGCCTTATTCAAAGAACTTCATGACAACGAGCAGGAGCATGGCGATGCCAGTGCCCAGGATCGCGATACAGCCCTGGATGCACAGAAACCCGGCGAGCATGCTTGGACCCGGAGGCGGACCGAATCGTCGCCAGAGCCAGAAACTTGGGACGCATGACGCGGGCCCGCACCAAGGATGGACGACGTGGGCCACGAGGAACGGCACGCCATAGCAGGCCGCCAGCAGAAGAAGGGCAGCTAGGAGATGCGCGAAGAATATCAGCGATTCCCGCGCGGGCGACGCCGTGGCCTGATTGGATTCTGAAGGGGGTTGCATGGCGGATATTTCAGGTCGCGAAAGATCGTGTTTCGGCATGCACCTGCGTCGATGCGGACAACAGCAGGTGAATGGGTTCCTCCAGATCGGCGTCGGGATCGGTGCGGCTTGGATCGGGCACGGGCAGCGGCTCGCCCATCAGCAGGCTCGTCTCCGCCATGTCGACCAGCGCGCTGGCCAGCAGGCGGCGTGCTTCGTGCAGGTCGGCGCCGCAGGTGATGGCGCCGGGGAAGTCGAGCACCTCCGCATGGACGCCGTCGTCGAGGAACTTGTACATCGCCTTGTAGGTGAGCATGGTTGATCCTCCTCCCGACTCGTTTCGTCACTCATCCTTCTTCGTCACGGCGGTCTTCTCGAAGACGACGACGTGCTGCCAGGGCAGGTGGCCGTGCGTCTTGACGTGGCGCAGCGGGAACGGCTCCATCTCCTTGCGGACCTGCTTCTCGGACATCTTGTGGACCAGCTTGATCGGCACGTTGTCGTCCTCCAGCCGGAACTCGACGAACGCCAGCCGGCCGCCCGGCTTGAGCGCCTTCACCATCTCGGCCGTCACCTCGTGGGGGTGCGACAGCTCGTGGTAGACGTCGACCATCAGGATCAGGTCAACGGAGCCGGCGGGAACCTTCAGCTCGGTCTCGGTGTTGCGGACCAGCTCGACGTTGGTGAGCTTCTTGGCCTCGACGCGTTTCTTGATGATCGCGAGCATCTCGGGCTGGATGTCGAGGGCGTAGACCTTCCCTTTGGGTCCGACGAGGTCGGCGAGCTTCATGGTGTGGAAGCCGCTGCCGGCGCCGAGGTCGAGGACCGTGTCGCCCGGCTTGATCTGGAGCGCGGGCATGAGCTTCGAGACGTTCTCCTCCTTCTCGCGCTCGGGGCGTTCGAGCCAGCCGGCGCCGAGGTAGCTCATGACCTGGGCGATCTCGCGGCCCATGTAGAACTTGCCGGTCCCGTCCGGGTCGTGATCGCGGCGCATCTCGTAGATCGGCTTCTTCGGGTCGGTCTTCTTGTCGCCGCCGGCCGAGGTGAATGGCGTGGCGAGAGCGAGCAGGCACAGGCCAAGCAGCGGAAGGCGGCGCATGGGTGGATCCTTGGAAAAACGTCTGCGTGGATGACCAACGCTGCCAGTATACCCGCCGCGAAGGTTGCATCGACATTCAAAGTTTCATACCCAGGGACGGCTGTCCCTGGGCTTTCCGTGTGTTTGTTGCTTTTCGGCATCGATCCATCACGATACCAGCTCAAACGTCAGCTTCTCCAGCGGCATTCCCTGTGCCGTCGCGGTCCAGACCTCGCCGCGCTGCACGGGCGCCGGGTTCGTCAGCGTGCCGGTCGTGACCACGTCGCCGGCGGCGAGCGGCGCCGCCCACGGCTGCGTCGCCAGCACGCGGACCAGGTGTGCAACTGACAACAGCGATCCCCCCAGCGCGTTGCGGCCGAAGCCCGACGCCACCAATTCGTCGCCGCGCGACAGCGTGACTTCGACTTCCGCGAGCTGCGCCGTCATCACGGCCGGGTCGTCGTGCGGTAGCACCAGCGGCGTGCCAACGACGAGCGCCGCGTGCATTCCAAAGCTAGCTACGGCGTCGCCGGCGGTGAACTTCCAGTCGGGGTAGTGGCAGTCAACGATCTCGAACCCGAGCGCCGCCCACTCGACGCACGCCAGCACCGCTTCGGCCGTCGTCGCGTCGGCGGGGACGGCGCTGCGCAGCTTCAGCACGATCTCCGGCTCAAGCCGCGGGGCGATCTTCCTGCCCAGCGGCAGCCGGCACACGCCCTGCTCCGCGAAGAAGACGGTCTGGTGGTAAACGTGCGCCCAGAGCGGCGCCGCCACGCCGAACGCCTGCCACATCGCCGGGTTGGTGAAGCCGATCTTGCGGCCCGCCACGCGGTAGCCGCGCTCGACCATCTGCTCGTGGGCGATCCGCCCGACCTGGTAGCCCGCGTCGAGATCGAACGAAGCGTCGTGTTCGGACGGCCTCGCCGTGGTGCGGCCCTCGTCGCGTGCTTGAAGCAGGTCGTCGGCGAAGCGAAGCAGTTGATCGTCGTGCATGATGCAGGTTCCTTGCAGAAATCCACTTCGAGAGGTGCCAAGGAAAACAGAAAACAATTTCCCGGTTTGAGCGAACCCGCTTGCTCCCCTCTCCCCCTTACAGGGAGAGGGGTCGGGGGTGAGGGGACATCCCACGTCCGCCGTCGTTGAAGCATCAGGAACCCAGCGAACGGCCAGCGTAAGCTGGCTGGTTGAACTTTCAGCGATTGCAAGGTTCTACCAGCCAGCTTACGCAGGCCGTTCGCCTGGTTTCGATGCTTCAACGTTCCCTGACGTGGGAGAACCCCTCATTCCCGACCCCGCCGCCTAACGGCAGCGGGCTTGAAACCATCGAATGAATATCGCTGCCTGCTGCCTGCTACTTCTGGTCCATCTGCTGCAGGATCGCCTGGGCGGCGGCGGTGTAGGTCGCGGCGGTGACGGTGTAGAAGCGCAGCGTGCCGGGGTCGTTCGGCGGGATCACCGAGCACGTCAGGCGGATGCCGCCGTCGGCCGGTTCCTGCTTCTGGCCGACCACGCCACGCTGCTTCAGGCGCTGGTCGAGCATCTCCGGCGTCGGCTCGACACGCGACGTGTTCGGCAGCGTGGCGGGAGGTTGACCGTTGCCCGACCAGGTCGCGGTCGAGCCGTTGTCCTGCGGGATCGGCATCACGCGCGGCGGCGCGGTGTTCGATTGCGAACCGCTCCCCTGCACGCCGCTCCCCCACGGCTGCGGCGGCGGGCCGGCCTTCGACCCGTTCGTGAACTGTGCGTCGGCCGGGCGAATCGCGATCGACGGCGTCTCGCCAATCGACAGCTGCTTCGTGTTCGGCAGCGGCGCCATGCTCGCGATGCTGCTGCCCGACAATTGATTCGGAATCGGCGGCACGCCCCCCGCTTGCTGCGTCGGCGCCGTCCAGCCGTTGTTCTGAGTGGTCTGCGGGGGCGGCTGCGATTTCACCGGGTCGGCCTGCGGAACCGGCGGCATCGTCGCGCCGAAAAAAGGATCATTCGACTTCGCAGCCGGCGTCGCGCTGGGGGCGGTGCTGCTGCCCGTCGAGGAGCAGCCGAACGCCCCCAGGCATGCGCAAAGCCCCAGGGCTGCGCCGGCCCGCCAGATACGGCGTTTCCGGGGCTTCCGGGCTTCTACAGCTTGTCGCCGTGTGACTTTGGGCATCCGATTTCCCCGCCTGTTTTTCCGCTGCGTCTCCCATAAAAAGGAATCGACCTGCGGACGCCCAACTCTTTAACCCAAGCGGAGTCTTCCTGCAATGGCTTCTCCCCGCATCGCCGTCATCGGCGGCGACGGCATCGGCCCCGAAGTGACGGAACAGGCCATCCGCGTCGTCGACACCGCCCTCAAGATCGAGGGCGTCTCCTGCTCCTGGAACCGTCTCCCCTGGGGATCGGCGTTCTACCAGCAGACCGGCGCCATCCTCCCCGACGACGGCTGGGACACGCTCCGCCAGCACGACGCGATCCTGTTCGGCGCCGTCGGCTCGCCCGACGTGCCCGACACGGTGACGGTGCACGGCCTGCTGCTGCCGATGCGCCGCAAGTTCGACCTCTACGTCAACCTGCGCCCCGCCTATCTCTTTGAAGGGGTGCAGTCGCCGCTGCGCGACAAGGCGCCGGGCAGCATCGACATGCTCGTCTACCGCGAGAACACCGAAGGCGAGTACGCGCCGACAGGTGGCCGCATCCATGCGGGAACGCCGCACGAGACCGCGGTGCAGACCTCCGTCTTCACGCGGCGCGGCTGCGACCGCATCCTGCGCGCCGGGTTTGAAGCGGCCCGCCAGCGCAAACGCAAGAAGCTCACCTCGATCACCAAGTCGAACGCCCAGGTCCACACGCTCGGCCTGTGGGACGAGGTCCATCGCGACGTGGCCAAGGACTACCCCGACGTCGAGTCGCATTCGCTGCTCGTCGACGCCGCCGCGATGGACTTCGTACGCAAGCCGGAGGTGTTCGACGTGGTGGTGGCGTCGAACCTGTTCGGCGACATCCTCACCGACCTGAGCGCGATCATCACCGGCAGTGTCGGATTGGGAGCGAGCGCGAACATCAACCCGGAGCGCGTCTTCCCGAGCATGTTCGAGCCGCTGCACGGCAGCGCCCCCGACATCGCCGGCAAGGGGATCGCCAACCCGCTGGCGGCCGTGCTCTCGGCGAAGCTGATGCTCGACCACCTCGGCTACTCGCGCGCCGCGGTCGCCATCCAGAACGCCATCTCCCGCGTGCTGAAGGACGCCAAGGTCAAAACCCCCGACCTCGGCGGCAAGGCCACCACCATCGACATGGGCAACGCCATCCTCGCGGCGCTGGATTAGATTGCAGATCTCAGATTGCAGATCTCAGATTGGAAATGACACTTTCACGCCCGCTGCCGTTAGGCGGCGGGGTTGCACCCCATAATACCCCAGCTGTGTCGTGGAACGGTCTCCCGACCGCTCCACAACACGGTGTCCTTCGCTCGGCGCTCAGGCTCGGACAAGAAGGCGCAGGACCGGCGGAACCGCGCGAAGTCACAAATCGAAGGCATCCCACCGATGCAGGACCACGACCAGCGTTTCAAAGAACTGATCCGCGAGTTCTTCGGCGACTTCCTGCGCCTCTTCTTCGCCGAATGGGCCGCCCGGCTCGACACCGACAAGGTCGAATGGCTCGACAAGGAAGTCTTCCCCGACCCGCCCGACGGCGCCCGCCGCGTGCTCGACCTGGTCGCGAAGATGCCCACGCGCGAAGCGGTCCCCGGCCAGCATCCCGGCGAGTCAGAACATTGGCTGGCCCTGGTCCACATCGAGATCGAGTCGCCCGAAACGGCGAACCTGCTGCGCTGGCGCATGCACCGCTCCTACACCAGCCTGCGCGAACGCCACGGCATGCCGGTGCTGCCCATCGCGCTGTTCCTGAAGGTCGGCCTCGACGGCATCGGCGTCGATGTGTACGAGGAGCATTTCTGGGAGCTGCGGCCCGTCCGCTTCGAGTTCCTTTACGTGGGACTCCCCGCCCTCGACGCGTTACAATACGTGAACGGCGACAACTGGCTGGGCGTCGCGCTCGCCGCCCTGATGCGCATCCCGCCGGAAACCGCAGGCCAGCTCGGCGCCGACGCCCTGGCCCGGCTCAAGGCCGCTCCGCTGCAGGAACAGCAGCGTTTCCTGCTCGGCGAATGCGTGCAAGCCTATCTTCCCCTCGACGAAGTCCAGAAGCGTGAATTTGAACGGATCCTGTCCGGCACCCCCTACCGAGGCGTCCAAGCCATGAACACGACCTGGTACGAGAAAGGCAAGCAAATCGGCGTCCTGGAGGGCAAACAGATCGGCGTCCTGGAGGGCAAACAGATCGGCGAGTTGAGCGTCCTGCAACGACTGCTCACACGGCGATTCGGCACGCTTTCCGACAATGTGCTTCAGCGCCTGCAAGGCCTGACGACCGACGAGATCGAAACGCTCGTTGACGCCGTTCAGGACGGCAAATCGATGCAGGAGATGGGATTTGAAGAAGCCTGATCGGAAGCAGGAACAGCAGCGCTTCCTGCTCGGCGAATGCGTGCAGGCCTATCTTCCCCTCGACGAAGTCCAGAAGCGTGAATTTGAACGGATCCTGTCCGGCACCCCCTACCGAGGCGTCCAAGCCATGAACACGACGTGGTACCAGAAAGGCAAGCAGGAAGGCAAGCAGGAAGGCGCTTTGCAAATGCTTCAGAGCATGATCGAAGACAGCTTCGGGCCGCTGCCTGAAGCGGCGATTCGTCGCCTTCAGAGCATGACTCCGGAAGAACTCGGCGACCTTCGCAAGAAGGTCCGCAAAGCGGATTCGCTTCACGATCTTGGTCTCAAGGTCGATGACAACGGGTCAAGCTGACGTGGAGGGCGGAACAAACCGTCGCC
>JAYSSW010000586.1:0-3740 GCA_043720335.1 Planctomycetia bacterium | reverse complement strand
TCTACGACGACCGTTCAGCTTTGCCATTTCCTCGCGAAGTTGTACTGCGATCCATCAATCAGGCTACCTTTGCTCTCGAAATTACGACTTACATGTACGCGGGAGAGACGCCGTCTAGGAGCATCCGCGAATCCGATTTTACTCTTTCCGCGTTCGGCCTTCTCGAACCCGTCACCGAAACTCCGCCCCCGAACCGCAACTTCCTTTGGATCACGCTCGGCTCGGTTGCGGCGGTGATTATTGCGGTGCTGGTGCGCCGCAAGATCAAGTCGCTGGAGGCGAAGGCGTCGTGAGGTGCCGTATGCGTCGGGCCGCGTTCACGCTGGTGGAACTACTGGTGGTGATCGCCATCATCGCCATCCTCATCGCGCTGCTGCTGCCGGCGGTGCAGCGGGTGCGCGACGCGGCGGCGCGGTTGCAGTGCACCAACAACCTCAAGCAGATCGCCTTGGCGGCCCACCATTTCCACGACACGGCCAAGGCCTTCCCGATGGGGCGTCGGCCGATCACGGCGAAGGAAGCCCACCCGTACATGAGCTGGATGACGCAGCTCCTGCCGCACCTCGAGCAGCAGAATTTGTGGAACGTCACCACGCAGGCGTACCAGACCAAGCGCTCGTTCACCGCCAACCCGCCGCACGTTGGCGTGACGACGCCGCTGCCGGTCTTCTCCTGCCCCGGTGATGGCCGCGCTGACACGGTTCAATTGGCGGTGCGCGACAACAAATATGTCGCGCTCACGAATTATCTCGGCGTATCGTGATATGATTATACCACGCTCGATGGCGTGCTGATCCCCAACCGTGCGATAAGGATTGCCGAGATCACCGACGGCACGAGCAACACGCTGTTTGCGGGAGAACGTCCCGCCAGCGCCGACTTCCAGTTCGGCTGGTGGTACGCCGGGGCCGGCCAGCTCGGCACCGGCTCGGCGGACATGATTTTGGGCGTGCGCGAGCAGAATTTCCTGTACGCGCGCTATCCCGAATGTCCGCCGGGCAGGTACAGCTTCGCTGAGGGCCGGCTGACGAACCAATGCGACATGTTCCATTTCTGGAGCACGCACGCGTCGGGAGGAGGCAACTTCGCCTTCAGCGACGGCTCGGTGCGCTTCCTCTTCTACGACGCCTGGAACGTGCTGCCGGCGCTCGCCAGCCGCGCGGGGGGCGAGGCCGTATCACCTTGAAGATCAGGCCGCGTGCCGCAGGAATCCTTCAGCGGACGACAGGAGGTCGAACCCGCGCTCCGAGAATTCCTCGCTTCGCTCCGACGAACCGTCCCGCGATTTGTTATCATGCAGGGCAGGGGAAGGTCGCGGAGGAGTGGCATCCATGTCCGAGCTGAACGACACCGTTCTCATCGTGGACGACGAAGAGCCGGTGCGCCGCACCTTCCGCGAATGGCTCGACCAGGCCGGGTTCGGCTGCGTCATCCTCACCGCCTCCGATGCCGAGTCCGCCCTCCAGCAAGCCAACGACCACGTCGTCGATCTCGCCATCCTCGACTGGAACCTCGGCACCGGCGACGACGGCTTGCAGCTTCTGCAGGACCTGTCGGGCTTCCATCCCGATGTCGTCGCCATCATGGTCACCGGCTTCGCCAACCAGGCCACGCCGCTCGACGCGATGCGCATGGGGGTGCGCGACTACCTCGACAAGAACCACGACCTCAACCGCGACACGTTCCTGCAGGCGGTCAAGAAGCAGCTCGACCAGATCCGCCCCGCCAAGCGCGCTCGGCGACTGCACCAAAGCCTCGCGTCGTTCCGCGAAGCGGTGGAGAAGATCCTGCCGCTGGTGCAGTCGACGGCAGCTCTCAACGACCCGGTGCCGCTGCCCGACGCGATCCGTTCGCTGGTGCGGTTCCTGATCCAGGCGACGCAGTCGCGCGACGGGGTGCTGTTCGTGCGCCGCTACGACGTGTCGCGCCAGCCCGCCGAGTCGTGCCGGCTGTACGGCGCCGACGGCCTGGCGTTGGCGACGGAGCTGGTGCCGTTCGCCCGTTCGGTCGCTGGCAGTGTCGCGAGCCTGCAGCAGCCCCACGCGATGAACGAGCTGAACGGCGCCCAGCCGGGCATGGTCGAGTTGCAGCCGTTCGAGAAGTCGCACCGACGACTGCTGGCGGTGCCGTTGATGGTCGGCTCCGGCGTGCACGTGGTGATCGAGCTGTTCGATCGCGAGCAGCCGTACGGACCCGCCGAGCAGCAGCTGGCCCGCTCCGCCGCCGAGGTGGGGACGGAACTGCTGCGGCAGGCGATGGGCCAGCGCGACACACATCAATTATTGCTTGACGCGGTCGGGGCGGCGTTGCGGGCGAGCGAGCAGGTGACGGCGTCGCTCGTGAGCACCACGCCCGCCGGGCAGCCGCCGCCATCGCAGGTGATGGAGCAGTTGCGGGCCAGCCTCGCGGTCGCCGACCCCGACGGGGCTTCGGAAGTGCGCTTGCGCTTGGCCGAGGCGATCCGCGCGCTCGCCAGCACGCACGGGGCGGCGTCGCTCGACCACTGCCTGCGCATGGTGCAGAGCGTGCGCGACCTGCTCGACCAGACCAGCGGCGCCGAACCCTACCCCCCGAGCCGATGAGCGACGTGTTCGAAGACCTTTTTGCCCTGATGCAGCCCCAGCGCCTGCTGCTTGATCCGCGCGCCACCGGCGCGGGAGTGTCGGTGTGCGTCATCGACAGCGGGGTCGAGCGCGCGGTGCTGGAGGAGCAGTTCGCGAGGATGGGGCAGCCGATCCTGCGGATCGAGGGGGGGATCTTCACCGCCGACCGCCCGGAGCCGCTGCCCTACGAGGGGAAGCAGAGCACGCCGCACGGCACGACGGTGGCGGACATCGTGCTGCGGCAGGCGCCCAAGGCGCAGCTCTACTCGGCCGACGTGTTCGGCCCCACCGGCTCATGCGAAGTGGAAGTGGTGCTGAAGGCGCTGCACTGGGCGGTCAACGTCTGGAAGTGCAAGGTGGTCAACCTGTCGCTCGGCGTGACCGAGCAGCGCTTGCAGCAGGCGCCGAAGCGGCAGCAGCTTCTGCGGGCCATCGAGGACGCCTACTTCAAGGACGTGCTGGTGGTCGCCGCCGCCCACAACGACCATCCGTTCACGCGCAGTTATCCGGCGCTGTTCGCCCCGCCGCTGCTGTCGGTGGACAAGGGCCTGTTCGCCGACCCGCTGCAGTTCAGCTACGCGCTGCACGAGCAGATCGAGTTCCAGGCGCACGGGCGCGGCTACCTCGGCCCGTTCGCGAACGAGCCGGCGACGAGCTGGGCCGCCCCGCACCTCGCCGGCATCGCCGCGCGGCTGCTGTCGCTGCGCCCCGAGCTGAAGCCGTTCGAGATCAAGACGCTGCTGTACTGGCTGGGCAAGGCGCCGAAGGGAACGCCGGGCACGGTCAGCAATCCGTGATGACGATGCCTTAGCACCAAAGGTGCTGCATATCAAAGCCCAGGGTCGCGCAGCGCACCCTGGGTGAACAGGAACCCACAACGTCCTGCCCCAAAGGGGCTGCATCGACCGCTTGAAATGATTCGATGCAACGCCGTTGGCGTAGAAATCCAACTCGGGACCAGCGTCCCCAGGGTGCGCTTCGCGAACCTGGGCTTTGATATGCAGCACCTTTGGTGCAAAAACGAAGCGGTCCTCGTTTTTGCATCCGTCGTGGTCGTCCGTCCATCGAAAACTCGTGGGTCGTCCGAGCCTGAGCGCCGAGCGAAGGGGGATTTTCCTTCGCTCGGCGCTCAGGCTC
>JAYSSW010000585.1:0-1654 GCA_043720335.1 Planctomycetia bacterium | reverse complement strand
AAATCCCCAGGGCAGCAGCCCTGGGCTTTCCGTGCGTTTTTGTTTCCCTGGCGTGCGTGGCGCCCACGTTCGGCGCGGCGTCGAATCGCCCTTCCTCTTGTTGATAGACTATCCGCATTCCCTCCGTCAATCTCTTGTTCCAGGATGCGCCGCATGTCCACCGCGCCCGACGAGCCGATCCAGGCAACCCTCGCCCCTTCCGCCAAGCGGCTGTGCTGCGCCTGGCTCGCCTGGCCCGCGTGGCTGGCGATCCTCGGGCTGGCGGGCTTCATGGCGTATGCGCAGATGGAGCGCGCCGACGAAGCGCAGAAGAAGGAGGACGCCACCGACAAGGTCGACCTCAGCTCGCGCATGCAGCAGACGATGCTGCGCAGCATCGTCGGCATCCAGGAGCTTTCCCGCAACGCCGACCCGAACCAGGACACGACGAAGATCGCCGAGCAGCTGGAGGGGCTGAACGCCGGGCCGCTGCTCGACCGCGTGCGTGCAATCGTTGTCCTGGGCGAGCTGGTCGGCGCCGAGGAGGGGGCGAAACAGCTCCAAGCCCTGCGCAAGCTGGTGCAGGCCGAGGCCGAGCGGAAGAACGAGAAGATCCCCCTCAGCGGCGGGCAGATCGTCCTGCTGCGCGGCCTCGACAACGTCTTCGCCGACCGCGCCGCCAAGAAGTTCACGCTGCCGTCGGTCAAGAAGCTCGAACGCGAAGTCCTCGTGGACCGCCTGGGCTGGTTCGGCGAGCTGGCGCTGCTGCCGCCGGAATCGACTGGCGAAGCGCTGGCGAAGCGGACCGAGCTGCTGGAAGCGGCGACCCAGGCGGGGCTGGTCCTCGCCGGGGGCGGCCTGACCGGCGCCGCGCTCGTGGCGCTGGGCGTCGGCGCCTTCCTCTTCTTCCTCTTCAAGCTGTCCACGGGAACGCTGACGCTGCGCTTCGCCACGGGCGTCGCGCACGGCGGCGTCTACGCCGAGACGTTCGCCCTGTGGTTCGGCGCGTTCCTCGGCCTGAGCTGGCTGGCGCGGACCTACCTCGACCATGTCCCGCCACTGCTGCTCGGCAGCGGGGCCATGCTCGCCAGCCTCGTCGTCCTCGTCTGGCCCGTGCTGCGCGGCGTCCCCGCCCGGCAGGTGCGCGCGGATCTCGGCTGGTCGAGCGACACTAATCCGCTGATGGACCTGTGGGCCGGCTTCATCGCCTATCTCGCCAACCTGCCCGTCGTCGCCGCGGTGGCGGTCGTGTCCGTGCTGCTGCTGTTCCCGCTGCTCAATCCCGCCCCCGCCGACGGCCTCGCCGACCCGTTCGCGTCGCCGGTCTACCCGTCGCATCCGGTGGTGAACGCGCTCGCGGGGGCCGACTGGCGCGACTTCCTGACGTTGCTGCTGCTGGCGGCGGTCATCGCCCCGATTGTGGAGGAAACGATGTTCCGCGGCGTGCTGTACCGCCATCTGCGCGAGGCGACGCGCGGCTGGGGCCGTTTCGCCAGCTGGCTGTTCACGATGCTGCTGTCGAGCTTCCTGTTCGCCGCCATCCACCCGCAGGGCCTCGCCGCCGTGCCTCTGCTGATGTCGCTGGCGTGCGGCTTCTGCTTCATGCGCGAGTGGCGCGGCGCGCTGCTGCCGTCGATCTTCGCCCACGGCTTCAGCAACGCCACGGTGACGCTGC
>JAYSSW010000584.1:0-3742 GCA_043720335.1 Planctomycetia bacterium | reverse complement strand
CGCGCCGCCTAACGGCAGCGGGCTTGATACCTCTCCGTGTCTCTTCCCCCGCTTGTCGTGGTTTTTCCCAGTCCGTAACGTAGCAGCATATTTGCTTTGCGAACCCGCGACGCGCAATTTGGGACGATGTCATGTCCACCGAGAACGGCCCCGTCGTCTGTGCGGTCATCGGGCGCACCCGGCACAAGATGATGCTGATCGAAATCCAGGAGGCGGCCAAGCAGGGCGCCAAGCTGATCGAACTCCGCCTCGACTTCCTCTCCAAAGCCCCCGACTTCAAACGCCTCCTCGTCAACCGCCCGTGCCCGATCATCGCCACCGTGCGCCGCCCCGTCGATGGCGGCCGCTTCCCTGGCAGCGAAGAGGAACGCCAAGTATTGCTGCGCCAGGCGATCGTGTCGGGATTCGACTACGTCGATCTCGAAACCGACATCGCCAGCAAGATCCCGCGCTTCGGCAAGGTCAAGCGCATCGTCAGCTACCACAACGTCCGCGAAACGCCCGCCGATCTGGAGGCGATCTACCAGGCGATGTGCGAGCAGGATCCCGACATCGTCAAAGTCGCTGTGGCGGCGCAGTGCATGGACGACATCGTGCGCGTCCTTTCGCTGCTGAACGGCGCCCCCAAGCCGACCATCGCCATCGCCATGGGGGACATGGGGACGTGCAGCCGGCTGCTGCAATTGAAGTATGGCGCGCCGTTCACCTACGGCGCGTTCAACAAGGAGCGGAGCATTGCGCCGGGCATCCTGTCGTTCCAGGAGCTGCAGAAGATCTACTTCGTTGACCGCATCAACGCCAACACGCGGGTGTACGGCGTGGTCGGCGACCCGGTGGGGCACAGCCTCAGCCCGCTGATCCACAACCGGGCGTTCCGCAAACTGGGCATCAACGCGGTCTACCTGCCGTTCCGCGTGCCGCGCGGCGAGCTGGCGCCGTTCCTGCAGGCGTTCCAGGCGTTCGGCGTGCAGGGCTACAGCGTCACGATTCCGCACAAGGAGGCGGCGGCGCGGCTGGCCGACCACCGCGAGGACGACGTGGAGCGCATGGGCGCCGCCAACACGCTGGTCGTCACGCCGACCGGGCTGCACGCGAGCAACACCGACGCCGAGGCGGCCATCGAGTCGCTGCGCGAGAACCTGCCGCGCGCGTCCGATGGATCGACGCCGTCGCTGGCGTCGCGCACGGTGCTGCTGCTGGGCGCCGGCGGCGTCGCCCGGGCGATTGCGCATGCATTGCAGCGCGAGGGGGCGACGCTCACCCTCGTCAACCGCACGATGGACCGCGGGCAGAAGCTGGCCGAGGAGGTCGGCTGCCGCGTCATCGACTGGGGCGCACGGCACAGCGTCCTGTGCGACACCCTTGTCAATTGCACGTCGGTCGGCATGCACCCGAACCTCGACGAAAGCCCCATCCACAGCAGCTTCCTCAAGTCGGGGCTGATGGTGTTCGACACGATCTACACGCCGGAAACGACGCTATTGATTCGTGAAGCCCGCAACCGGGGCTGCCATGTGCTGACCGGCGTCGACATGTTCGTGCGCCAGGCGGGCCTGCAGTTCAAGCGGTTCACCGGCCAGGACCCGCCGCTGGAGCTGATGACGAAGCTGGTGCGGCGTGCGCTGTCGCCGGTCCGCCTGAAGGCCGACGACGAGGAGCAGGCGTGAACGGCCTCGTCTTCCTGATCGGCTACCGGGGGACCGGCAAGACCGCGACGGCGGAGCGTCTCGCTCAGCGGCTCGGCTGGGACTGGCGCGACGCCGACACGGTGCTGGAAGCCGCCGCCGGCCGAACCATCCGCCAGATCTTTGCCGAGGAAGGGGAGCGTGCCTTTCGCGACCTGGAATCGCGCGTCCTCGGCGAGTTGAGCCAGCTAAATCGCCACGTCGTAGCGACAGGTGGCGGCGTGGTGCTGCGCCCGGAGAATCGCGCGAACCTGCGGCGCGGCCGAGTCGTCTGGCTGACGGCGGAACCGGCGATCCTCTGGCAGCGCATGCAGGCCGACCACGCCACCGCAGAGCGCCGCCCGAATCTCGCCCAAGGGGGCCTCGCCGAGATCGAGGAGATGCTGCGCGTGCGGACGCCGTGGTACGCCGAGTGCGCCGACTTCCGCATCGACACGGAGACGCGGCCGCCGGACGAAGTCGCTGGGGCGATCGCGGAATGGCTCGAAGCCCCCGCATGAGCAGCGCGATGGGGGCGACCGAAGTTGCAATGGAACAGATCCCCAAGCCCCACCATGAGCAACGCGATTGGTGGGGGTCACACCGCGCGACAACTCACCCCCAGGAATCGCTTCGCTCATCCTGGGGCTTGGCGGTTGATGTTCACCTTTTGCATCGCGGCTTGAGTTCCCCTCTTTCCGTATAAAATCGAAGTCCCGGCCCGCGCACCCTCACGAGAACGACGCCACCTGCCGTGCTTTCCATCCTCGTCATCTACTGGTGCTTCGTCGTGTTCGTCTTCGGGACGGTGGTCGGCAGCTTCCTGAACGTCGCCATCGCCCGGCTGCCTCTCGAGAAAAGCCTGATCTGGCCCAGCTCGCGCTGCGGCGGCTGCATGCAGGCGATCCGCTGGTACGACAACCTCCCCCTCATCAGTTACCTCTGGCTGCGCGGCCGCTGCCGCACCTGCGGGCAGTCGTACTCGGCCTCCTATCTGCTCGTCGAGCTGGGCACCGGCCTTGGCTTCGTCGGCATGTTCCTCGCCGAAGTCGTCTTCAACATCCACAACTGGCCGGGGCAGCCCGCCTTCTATCGGCTCGGCCAGTTCCCGTATGAATGGTGGCTCGGCTTCCTCTACCACAGCGTCCTTTTCTCCATGTTGATGGTCGCGTCGGTGTGCGACCTGCGCACCCGCGAAATCCCGCTGCAAGTGACCCTGTTCGGCACCGTCATCGGCCTGGTCGGCGCGACGCTGCTCCCCTGGCCCTGGCCCCACGACGCCGCGTCGGCGACGCCGGCGGCGGGCTTCATGCAGGCGGCGGAGCTGGGCTGGCGCAACCCGATGCGGCTCCTCCCGCACGGCGTCTACAGTTGGCCTTTCTGGGGGCCGCTCCCCGACGGCTTCGCCCCGGGCGGCAACTGGCAGACCGGCCTGGCGACCGGCCTGCTCGGCGCCCTCGCCGGCACCTTCCTGCTGCGCGGCATCGGCTACCTCTTCAGCGCCGGTCTCGGCAAGGAAGCGCTCGGCCTCGGCGACGCCGACCTCATGATGATGGCAGGCGCCTTCCTCGGCTGGCAGCTCGTCGTCGTAGCCTTCTTCCTCAGCGTCCTGCCCGCCCTCCTTTTCGGCCTGTTCCAGATCGTCTTCCGCAATGATAATTCACTGCCGTTCGCGCCGTCGCTGTCGATCGGCGTCATGACCGCGTGCCTGGGCTGGAAGTGGTTCGACGCCACCCGCGTCCTCTTCTTCTGGGGCGAAGTCCTGTTCTGGCTCGTCCTCGCCGGCGCCGGCCTGCTGTTCCTCACCAGCTACATGCTGCGGCTGATGCGAAGCTGACACGAAGAAATCCAGCGTTCAGCGAGTGGCAGGTTGAACGGTCCCCGTTGAGGAACCATGAAAAAACAACCTCACGAAATGGGGGGAGCGATGAGCATCCCTCTCCCCCTTACGGGGAGAGGGACCGAGGGTGAGGGGTTCTCCCACGTCGGAAGAAAGAGAAATGCATGCGACCCCGATTCCTGATGAGGTTGGGCGAACGGCCTGCGTAAGCGGGCCGGTGGAAATTTCAGTCGTTGCA